>JBEKTG010000054.1:0-11563 GCA_049516275.1 Candidatus Acidiferrales bacterium | reverse complement strand
CGCGCGCTGGCGAAAGCGGGCCGCCTGACGGAATTTTCATGCCTCGCACGGTGATCATTGGAGCGGGACACAACGGCTTAGTCTGCGCGGCATATCTGGCAGCGGCGAAGCATCAGGTGACTGTGATGGAGCGCGCCCCGATTCCGGGAGGCTGCGCATTCACCGAAGAAGTTGTTCCCGGATACAAGTTCAATACCGGCGCGATCGAACTCGAAGGTTTTGTCCACAGCGGGATCGGTCGCGAACTCGGGCTCGAAAATCACGGACTGAAGTGGGTCCGCACCAATCACCTTCTCGCAGCGCATGTCGGCGACCGGACAGCCCTGTTCCACCGCGATCTTTCGGCAACCCTGGAAGGATTCCGGCGAGACTTTGGCCCCGACGCGGCCGGCGAGTGGGAACGCTTTGCGGCGTTCGCAAACACGGTGATGTCCGCCGTCGGGTCGCTGCAGCATGTGAAGTCGCCGAACATTGGCGGCCTTGCCGATATCGTCGGCAGGCTGGGCGATTTCGAAGGCGATGTGGAAGGTTTGATCCACACGGTGCTCGCACCATCGAGCGCGGTGATCGACGAGTGGCTCAGTTGCCCGGAGATGCGCGCCGCCGCCGCCGCTTTCTCGAGCCATCCGCAAATGCCTCCGTGGGTGCCCGGAAGCGGAATTCTCTCATGCCTCCTTCCTTCTTCGCACGGAGGGCAGGGCGCGCGGCCTTTGGGCGGAACGGGAGAATTGATTCGCGCGCTCGTCCGGGCGCTCGTTGCGAATGGGGGCGAGGTGAAGTGCGGGTTGCCGGTCCGTGAGATTCTCTTCCGGTCGGGCCGTGTCCGCGGAGTCGCGCTCGATTCCGGCGTCGAGATTGAGGCAGATGCGGTGGTTTCGACGATTGACCTGAAACGCGTGGCCACGCTTTTGCCGCCGGAATTACTGACGGAGCCGTGGCGCAAGGCGTTGGCGGGCAGCCACTCGGGATTGTTCAATATGGGCGAGATCAAAGTGGACGCGGCGCTGGATCACCCTCCTGTATTTCGCGCCGAAGCGCCGGAATTCGCAGGGTCGCTGAAGTATCTGATGCACGCGCCGGACGCGTATGCGTCGGCGATGAGGATCGTAACCGGCGGACGAATCCCCGCACATCTGCCGCTGATGGTTGCTATTCCTTCCGCAGACGATCCTTCGCAATGCCCGCCCGGAAAAGCGACGCTGTGGGCCTCAGCCTTCGTTCCCGCAATTTTCACGGACGGCCAAACCTGGCCGGCCGCGAACGAAAAAGCCGCGGACGCCGTCTTCGAAACGCTCGAGCAATTCGCTCCCGGCATCATCGCGTCGGTGGTGGAACGCAAGGTTACGGGACCGTCCGATTGGGAGCAGAGACTGGGCAATCCTGCGGGCAATCCCAATCACCTGGATATGACGATCGATCAGCTATTCAGCCTTCGGCCCGCCACAGGCTTTTCGCGCTATAGAACGCCCATCCCAGGGCTCTACCTTTCGGGAGCGGGAACGCATCCCGGCGGCGGCGTCCACGGAATGCCGGGAAAATTGGCTGCTGCAGCGGTGCTAGCGGACGGGCGTGGCGAGAAGGCCGCCGTGAGGAAGCCTTCCTTCGTGACTTTGGCGAAAGCCGCATGGCGGCTGCGAAGCATTTTGAACTGAACCTCAATAGAACATGGACCCCTACCAGGAGCTGACTCTCTATCAAAGATCGGCGGCGCTGATGGCTGCCGCGAAACTCGGATTGTTCGCAGCCTTGGCGAAGGGGCCCGCGACGCCGCAAGAGGTGGCCGCCAGCGTGTCGGCCCCTGCTGATTCGTTATCGAGGTTGCTGAGCGCGCTCGCTGCGCTGGATTATGTGTCGAGGGATGGCGAGCGCTTCGCGCTCAACGATTTCTCGCAAGCTTTCGTGCGCGATGGCGCTGGCGGAATGGTGCGGCTGGCCTGGAAGGAGCATCTGTTTTACACGGCATGGAGCCGCCTCGCCGATGCGGTTTCCTCGGGCAACGCACTTTTCCCGTCCTATGCCGACCGCCTGACAAATGATTTTGAGTCTGTTAAGAAATTTCTGCTCGCGCTCAACGACCTTGCGCAGCTGGCGGCCCCGGGAGTGATTGGAACGCACGCCTTCCAAGGCTCCGGAACCATTCTCGATTTAGGCGGGGGCGGAGGCGGTTACGCTGCCGCGCTGGCGTCCGCGCTGCCGGGCGCCAAAGTGACGATCGCGGACCTGGAGGCAGTGCTTCCCATCGCGAAGGAATATTTAAGGGAGAAGGGATTCGGGGATCGCGTCGAGTTCGTTCCAGCAGACTTCTTGAGTGACGGCTGCGGTCTTGTCGGCAGGACGTTCGATTGCGTCTTCCTGTCGCATATTCTGCACGATTTTGACGCGCCCACTGCCTCAGCCATCGTAAGCCGCGCGGCCCGCCTCGTGCGTCCGGGAGGCAAACTCATCATCCTCGACGTGCTCGTTCCCGAAGAAGGCCACAGCAACCCAGTCGAGGCGCTATTCGACTTGATGATGCTCGTGGAGGTTCCCCGCGGAAGCACGCATCGGGTCGCGGATGCCCTGCAATGGATCGACGCAGCGGACCTCGCTTCACCGAAGATGCATAAACTCTATTTCGGAATTCTGATAGAAGCGACAGCACCGGCGAGATAACCCAAACGGCGGCATCTGTCTTTAAAATGAGAAAGAACTCCCTCTCCTTCCAGCGACGCTTTCCAGAATGGGCTACATCAACGCTGCAACGAACCTCCGGCATTCCCTGTATGGCAGACGCGCGGTAGAACTCTTATCGTGGCTGCACGAACGGTTGCTCATGAAGTACTCACTTTGAAATTTTGGAGGGAATAATGAAAACGAATGCGATTCGGCTGGCACTGGGCACATGTATGGCAATCATGTTCACGCTGCCGGTGGGCACAGCAACTTTTGGCGACAGAGACTGGTCCAACGACTGCCACAAGCGTTTGGAGGCCGACCGCGCCAGGATCGATCGCGACAGCGCGCGGCATGGCGAGCACAGCAGCCAGGTTGGCCGCGATGTGGACAAGCTTGAAGCGGATCGCCAGTGGTGCCGCGATCATCACTCCGATTGGGATCACGACCGCTTCGACGTCGGAATCTACATCAAGCACTAATGGCTATAGCACTGCCAACCGAGGGACAACCGCGGCGCGTCGACACCCATGTGGCGCGCCCTTCCCCTCAGTCATTACGTCCGCTTTCCAGCCGCTGGACGAATGCTATTCCAGCCCCATCCTTTGGCGCACGTCGCGCTCAAAGCGGGGAAGTAACGCGCAATTTCGAGCAGATCGAAACGCGGCAGGATGGATTCTTTGGGTTCGTGCTCCAGTAGAAATTCAAAAGACTTGGCGATTAAATCCTCCGGTGAGACTTTTCCTTCCGACAGTCGCGCATAGTCACGCTGCTTCAGCGTAACCTGATGTTTCGAGCGGCTCGCCCCCTCCACCACGACGACCTGAAATTCAACCTCGCGAACGCCAGTAACCTCGATCTTCGCAGCCATCATTCGATCCTCTTAAAGAGCTCTACAGCACGATAGCCAGCCGCGATCGTTCAGAACCGCTCCTCTCTGAGTCACGATGCGGCTAGAATCCGGGCGACTTTCCCGCTTTCTTTATCTCGACTTCCGCGATGCCGTTGACACCGCTGCACGCCAGCCACAAATCGCCGCCGGGCGTGTGGACCATGTTGCGGACCACTCCGCCGCCGGAAGGGATACCCCATGTTTGGAATTTTTCGCTGGCTGGATCGAATCGCACCACCGTGTTCGGGCGCGTTCCGGATTCGCTGTACCACACGATGCCATCCACGATGGTGATTCCGTAGGGCCGCGATTTGGCGCCGCCGGGAGAAACCCATTCGGTGAACTGGCGCGTTTCGGGATTGAATCGCCCGAGATGGCCGCTTGCGTAGTCGGTATACCAAACCATGTCATCGCTGGCGACGGCGATCCGGCGCGGGCGGGCTGCGGCGTCGGGCAGAACGTATTCGCGGATCTCCATCGTGGCGGGATCGATGCTGCCAAGTTTATTGGAGCCGAACTCATCGAAATACACAGTGCCCCTGGAGTCCACCGCCATTCCGTAGGGCAGCGCTCTCGCGGTGGGCACCTTGGCGAGTTTCACTTCGCCGGTGCCGGGCGTGAGGCGGCCGATCATGTCCGCGCCCTGTAGCGTGAACCAGAGAACGCCGTTATGGTCGAAGATGGGCGTGTGCGGGTCGCGCGCGTCGGGATCGGGCATCTTGTATTCCGTGATGCTGCCCGTTTTGGGGTCGAGTTTGCCGACGTATGCAGCCTGATTCGCGGTGAACCAGATATTGCCGTCTTTATCGGCAACCAGGCCGTGCGGCCCTGAATGCGGAACCTTCAAATGATATTCCTTGAACTCGCCCGTGGCGGGATCGAAGCGGCCCAGCAGGTTAGAGGCATTGCCGGTGTACCACACAGAACCGTCCGGCGCGTACATCGGATCGTGCGGCCGGGAGCCGGGCGTGGGCACCGTCCATTCCTTGATGGAAGCGTCCACGGAGCCGGGGATAATCACGGCGGCCGGCATGGGTTTCTCGGGAAAATTTTTGGCGAGGTAGTCGACCACGGCAGGGATCTGATCCGGATGCAGAGGCGCGCCGTTCGAGATCATTTGATTGACCATCAGTTGCCAGCCATCGCGTGTGTAGCCCGCGGCGGCGACGCGGTCAAGCGCGTGGCATCTGCTGCAGACGGCTTCCACCGTTTCCTTGCCGGGTCCGTCAGGAAGCTGAACCTGATCTGGCGCAGCAGGCGCTTGCGCCGAAACGGCGGAAGCGAACAGGGCAGCGCTCGCGACGAAGAGCAGCGATTTTGTCCACATAGGTCCTCCCACAGACGACGTAGTTCAAGCTAGCGCTTTCCGCGGCGGAAAATCAACCTGTTGGCGAATTCGATTCGATGCGCAGCGTGCCGTTGGCGATCTTTTCGATCAGTTCGCGGTCGCCGGGCAGAAAGTTGAGTTCGGGAAGCGATTCAGGCGTGCGCCATTCCACATTTTCGAAAATGAGATTCCGCATTTGTTCGGCGTCGGCGCTGGCGGCAAAGAAAATGAGCTCGATGGGCTCGGACATTTCGGCATACCGGTGAACCGCGCGGTATACCTCGGCTCCAATGCGAGCCTCGATTCCAAGTTCTTCGCGCAATTCACGCGCCAGTGCCTCTGACGGGCTCTCACCGGGTTCCTTCTTCCCGCCGGGGAACTCCCACATCAGCCCAAAAGCGCCTCCGGCCTTTCTCTGGCACGCGAGAATTTTGCCGTCGCTTTCAATGATGGCTGCCACTACCGTCAGCATCGTTCGATCCTTCTCTTGCTGCCGTCGTCCCGAAGAAAATTCGGACTGAAAAGAAAAAGCGCCGGAGAAGTTGTCTCTCCGGCGCTCCCAGTCGTAGAGTTGCGGTTTACTGCGCTGCTTGAACCTTCTTGAGTGGCGGTTTCGGCATTTGCCAGATGATGCCGGAATCGTCAGCTCCGTGCGGGAAGTATTGCGCGGACTTCTTTCCCGATGGCAGCAGGATGATATCGGCGCGGCGGTTGTAAGCCAGCCAATCGGCCTGCTTGTTCTTCAGGCGAGCCTTGGGCGGCATCTGCGGATTCGAGCTTTCCATCTGCGTTACCTGATCCTTCGGCAGCGGGCGGTCTTTGCCGTAAGCGGCGGTTTCCACCTTGTCGGCGGAGACGCCCTGTTCGACCAGATACTGCTTGATCCGCTCGACGCGGCGTTCGCTCAGGTCCTGGTTAAACGGCTTGGAGCCGCGAATGTCGGCGTAGGCCTCGACGGAGATCTTCGCATCCGGATCGTACTCCAGATACTTCTTGAACCCGTCCGCTGTGGTGGCGAGCTCCAGTTGCTGGCTCTTGACGAGTCCAACCTGCGGATTCTTCTTGTCCGGGTAATCCGTGGGGTAGAAGATGCTCTGCAGCGTAACAGCGGGAATCGGCTCGACGGTTCCGGTAATGTGCAGGGAAGCCGTCTGCGTGCCGGTGCCACCCGCGCCGCCGTTGCCGCCGCCGCAAACGTTGGTTGCGTGGAGCGTGTAGGTCTTGGTTTCGTCGATGGTGCGAGCGGGCTGGCCATCCGGCACCTGCGCGGTGTTCGACGGATCCGGCTTCACGGTTTCCGAGCCGCTGGGCTGAACGGTCATCCCGTCGAGGGTGATGGTGCTCGCGTTCGATGTGCTCCACGTAAGCGTGGAAGAATCCTGCGTGAGCAACTTGTCGCCGATTTTGCGATAGTGCAATTCGGTCGGGTTCGCCGTGAGGCTGGCTTGCACTGCGATGTTCACGTTTACCGAGCCATTGCCCTTGACGGTTCCGCCGGGACCAGTCGTGGAGAAGTCATAGGAAGTGGTGGCATGCGGTTCGACGGTCTGCGATCCGCTGGGCTGCACCGCGCCGATGCCGCTGATCGTGGTGTCGACGGAATCGGTGCTCTGCCAGTTGAGCGTGGAGGTCTGTCCGCAATTGATGTTCGCGTTCGAAACGCTGAAGCTGCCCGTCACCGGCGCAACCACAACCAAGGCGCTGGCGATTCCGGCCTTAAACCGGGCGAGGTCCTTCATCCTTTCGCCGCGCGGCCAGTCCATGGTATCCACCTTGTTCTTCGTGGTGTGAATGACGGTCTTTTTGTTCGCGACCACGGTTACGTCGCCCGACCAAACCGTCATGCCCTTGTGGGTGATGGTGAGGTGGTGCGTACCGGGTGGCAGCAGAAGATTCTGAAGCCACGACCAGTCATGGTTAAACTCATCCACATGGCCCACGAAATAATCGGGCTTGGTGCCGTTGGAGAGCACCGCCGCGCGGGGATCTCCTTCGATGATCACCTTCCCATAGGGACCGGCGACCGGGCTGCCGTAAGCTTGCAAGGTGACTTCCAGAGGAGTGGACTTGCCCGCCGTGATGTCGACGTCGCGGGATTCCATCTTGTAGCCATAGTTTACGACTACCACGGTGTGCTTGCCGGGAGCGAGCGATATGGATTGGCTCCCTTCACGAATAGCTTGCCCGTCTACAAATACATATGCCTGCTTGGGAGTAACCTTAACTTTGAGCTTTCCGTCCTGCGCGAAGCCGCTGGTGGCGCAAAAGATTGTTGCCAATGCCAGGGTGAGGAGGTATCCGAGTCGTCGCATCTGCATCTTTCTCTCCTGAATGTCGGTAGGCGGTTAAAAGGCGGGCTCTCTCGCGCCCTGACGAGAGAACTTTGGCTGGTCGAGGTTAAGTTAACGTCCTAAGCCCTCTTGTGTCAATGAGATTCAAACAAGAAGCCGATGGGTGCAATAAAAATCGAAAGCTCCTTGCATAGAGCGTAGTCAACTTACGGGACGCCCTTTATACTCGGATCGATGTTCAACGAAGCCGTCCTCGACCATTTTCGGAACCCGCGCAACTCGGGGAAACTGTCAGAAGCCACAGTGGTCGTGGAGGTGACGAATCCCGTCTGCGGGGATGTTTTGAGGCTCTCGGTCCGCGTCGATAGGGGGATGATCGCTGCGGCCAGGTTCAAGACGCAAGGGTGCGTGGCGGCGATCGCCTGCAGTTCGGTGCTCACCGAACTCGTGATCGGTAAAACTCCTGACCAGCTCCGGGATATTACGGCGAACCAAGTCTCCGAGGCGTTGGGAGGCCTTCCTCCCGCCACCTTTCACGCCGCTCAACTTTGTGCGGATGCTTTGGCGGCTCTCGCAAAAAAGCTTCCCTAGACCGATTTGCCTTCGAGAGCCTTCCGCAAAGTCTCCGGATCGTTCAAGTTGAGGATAATCCCTTCCTCATCGGTGGCAACCTCCAAAACCTCATCCCGATGTGCCCACACGACTTGTCTCGCCCCCACCGTCGCCGAGGCCTGCAGCAATTCATCATAAAGCGACGCGCGAAATATCAGCGGATGCCCCCTCCGCCCTTTGTACGTGGGAAGGACTACGAGCTTGCCGGTGGAATCGAACTGCTCGATCAAGTGCGCTACCAGGTTTGCGGAGACTAGAGGATGGTCCACGGGACACAGAATCATGCCGTCGGTTCCAGCCGCGGCCAGACTTCTTACTGCTGCTTGAATCGACGACAGCTGGCCTTTTTCCCATTCGTTGTTGATAACTACCGACGCTTCATCCAGGTGCAACGTGTCGCGGATTAGCTGTGCGCCCGCGCCCAGGACGATTTTGGTGAGGCCTACGCGCGGGTGACGCGTTACTTCGATGAGGTGTTCGAGGAAGGTCGAGCCGCGGTAGGGCAGCAGGGCTTTGGGAGTGCCCATCCGCCTGGATTCACCGGCGGATAGAATTGCGGCGGCGAGCATCTGGGGCTAGTCGTGGTGCAGGGCGGGGACTTCCGCGCGCTTTACCGCTTTGTGCGCGAGATTCTGGCTCGCATTCCGGCGCACGGCGATCAATTCCGCCGTGATGCTTACGGCGATCTCCTCGGGAGTCAGCGCGCCAATCTCGATGCCCACGGGTGCGTAAACATTTTCGAACTTCTCGGGCGCGTACCCTTCCTTCTCAAGGGCCTTGTAGACCGAGAGCACCTTGCGTTTGCTGCCAATCATTCCAATGTAGCGGGCGTTGGTGTTGACCGCCCAGGCCAGCACGCGCATGTCGTCCTTGTGGCCGCGCGTCACGATGACCAGGAAGCTCGACGAGTTCGGCTTGATCTTTTCGAAGGCGTCTTCGTAGGAGGTGTAAATTTCAGTTGCAGCAGGGAAGCGCTCTGCATTGGCAAAGGTCTCGCGATCGTCGATGATGCCGATTGAAAAGCCGGCCGGCGCCGCTACGCGCGCCACCGCCGTCGATACGTGGCCGCCCCCGAACAGATAGAGCATCGGCGGCGGCAGGAGCGGCTCGACGAAAATCTCGAGCGTCCCTCCGCAAATCAGCCCGGCGTCATAAGCCGCGTCGTGGTTCAGATTAAAGGTCATTTTGCGGGGCTGCTCGATCTGGATCACTTCCTTGGCCGCGGCCCACACCTCCGCTTCCACGCAGCCGCCGCCCACCGTTCCGGAGATCGAGCCGTCTTCCCGCACCAGCATCCGCGAACTTTCGTAGCTGGGGATCGACCCATTGGTATGGACGATCGTGGCCAGGGCACCCCGCTCGCCGGCCTTGCGCATCCGCACGATCTCTTCGAATAAGTCCATATTTCCTCGGTATTTCAAGGGTACGTCGCGCGCGGAGGCCTGTCAACGCATTGCTCGGCAGGAGGCGTTTAGAAGTGGAGTAAGTGCTGGCTGGGATTACGGGCGAGAAACCCGCCGGCCTCTGCTTCGGCCGAAAGGCGAAAAGCGGAAATGCAGATCCCTCACTTCGTTCGGATGACACTCGGAGACTTTTTTGCCAAAGGTTTGGAGCGAGGGCCTTCGATGGAAAATTTAGCGCGCTAGAGGTTCAGGTGGCCGTACTTGGTGGAGGCGACATCGCGGGCGTGGTCGAAAAGCTTCGGCGGAGTTTTTCCGCGGGGGTTCGTCCAGCGGCCGGGGATGGCGAGGCCGCACTTGGGGCACGCGCCACCCTTGAGGTGGTTCTGCTGCACGTCGTGCCACGACCGGCGGATCAGCAAAGTATTGCAGGCCGGGCATGACGTGTGCGCGCCGTCGCTGAAGATGTTGCCCTCGTACACGTAGTGCAATCCCACTTCGCGCGCTATGGCGCGAGCGGCGTGCAGTGTCTCGGGCGGCGTCTTCGGCTTGTCGCGCAATTTGAAGTCGGGATGAAACGCCGTGAAGTGCAGCGGCACGTCCGGGCCAAGATGTTCGAGCACCCACTCGGCGAGCTTCCGCGTTTCGGCTGGATCGTCGTTGAGCGTCGGGATCATCAGGTTGGTCAACTCGAACCACACGTTCGTCTCGTTTTTCAGCCATTGCAGCGTTTCGAGGACGGGTTGCAGATGCGTCAGCGTCTGGCGTCCGTAGAAATTTTCGGTGAAAGCCTTCAGATCGATATTCGCGGCGTCCACGTGATCGTAAATATCGTGAAAAGCGTCGTAGGTGATGTAGCCGTTCGAGACCATCACGGTGTTGATCCCGTGTTCTTTGGCCGCGGCGCAGATGTCGATCACATATTCGCCCCAGATGGTCGGCTCGTTGTAGGTGAACGCGATCGAAGGGCAGCCGTTGCGAATGGCGAGCATTACCACGTCTTCGGGTGGCACGTAGGAAGAGTGCGTTTGATCCGAGCGGGACTTGGAAATGTCCCAGTTCTGGCAGAAGAAGCAGCCCATGTTGCAGCCGGCCGTGCCCATCGAGAAAACGCGCGTGCCGGGAAGAAAATGATTCAGCGGTTTTTTCTCGATCGGGTCGATCTGCAGGGCCGCGGGATGTGCGTAGCCCAGGCTATAGAGCTTGCCGCCCTCGTTCGCGCGGATGAAGCAGAAGCCGGCCTGTCCGGCGCCGATGTGGCAGTGCCGCGGGCAAAGGTAACAATGCACCTTGCCGCCGGGTTCGGCCTCCCACCAGCGAGCCTCGTGCAGCTCGCCGCCCGTTTGCGTAACCTTTGGCTGTGGCATATAGAAAGCTCAGTATGGACTTGCGCTATGTCGATTGGATGACGAAAGTAAGGCGAAGGTTTCCAGAGGGATTCTACGCTAGTGCTTTCGCTTCTGATCGTGGCGGCGTTCCGCGACCCAGGCGAGAAACCTCCTCATGCGGGCGCGCTCGCGCCACATCAAATCGAAGAACTTGTCGGCGTCGAGGTCGGCGGCTTCCTTGCCGTAGAACGTTTCGAGGCGCCACTGGATGTAGGGCGATTTCCACGGGCGGAGACGGTAACCTTTGGCGGTGATCCAGTAATAACGGAGGGCGTTGAGCATCGGCGAGTCGCAAAAGCGTATCACGCTTTTGCGGGGGCTTCTGAAGCAAAGCGCTCCCCAACCCGTTGCACGATAACGATTCGATAATAAAAAAGGCCGAAGCGGGAGCTTCGGCCTTTTTTAACCAAGCGGGTTGATGCGATTTTCGGAACTGCCGGCTACGTAATCGGCGTGCAGACGGCCTTCACCTCGGTGTACTGCTCTAGGACTTCGTGACCCATCTCGCGTCCCCAGCCGGACTGCTTGTAGCCGCCGAAGGGAAGCGCGGCGTCGAAAACGTTGTAGCAGTTGATCCACACGGTTCCGGCGCGGAGCAGCTTGGCCAGGCGGTGGGCTTTCTTGATGTCGCGCGTCCAGACGCCGGCGGCCAGCCCGTAAATCGAGTTGTTGGCCTTGGCGGCAATTTCCTCGGGGTCCTTGAACGGAATTGCAGTCACCACCGGTCCGAAGATTTCCTCCTGCACCACTTTCATCTTTTCGTTGGTGTTCACGAGCACGGTCGGCTTGACGAAATAGCCCTTGGTGCCCTCGCGCGAGCCTCCCGTCACCGCCTTCGCCCCTTCCGCGAGGCCCGATTCGAGGTAGCCGCAAACGCGGTTGAGCTGCTCTTCGGAAACGAGCGGCCCCATGTCGTTGGCCGGGTCCATTCCCGAGCCGATGCGGATTTTGCTGGCGTGTCCCGCGACACCCTCGACGACCTGATCGAAAATATCGCTTTC
>JBEKTG010000053.1:0-11852 GCA_049516275.1 Candidatus Acidiferrales bacterium | reverse complement strand
GTCTCGGACACTAAACTCGGAACCGTAAGCCCCCGAGTTCGTCTCAGGTCACTCCCTGATTGGCCTCTGTCAGGCGCTTCGACTATGATGAACTCCGAGAGCGGGGCGCTAAATATATGGCGCGAAAAAGGCGGCAAGCCGCCGCCGATAGGAGTGTGGTTCGATGGCGGAAAAAAAATCCGACAATTATCTGGTGAAGGTTTTTGAAGCGGCTACCGCCTCGGAGGCGATGGTGGTTCGAGGTTTGCTGCAGAGCGCCGGCATTTCCGCGCCCGGTTTCCAGGGGGCCGAGCCGTTTCCGATGAATGAGCCTCCGGAGGGCTCCCACGATGCGGAGGTCTGGGTACCCGAATCGCAGGCGGAAGATGCCCGGCGCATCCTTTCGAGCTATTCAAAACCTGCCGCTGCCGGGGAGTAGCTTTTTGGGTTTTCCATGCCTTCTGAAGCGGGAGTGACTATCTAGAATTTTCTTCGGTGAACGTGCTGACGGAAAGTTTTTGGCCGTCGGTGAGCGCGGTGACGGCTCCGTCGCGATCGGTTCGCAACAACCGCACCCCTGCCTTGGCGTAGCGTTGGACGATATTCTCCGCCGGTTGCCCGAAAGGGTTTGCTTCGCCTACCGAAACAACGGCTATGCTTGGGGCGACCGCGGCCAAGAACGCTTCCGTCGAGGATGTTTTGCTTCCGTGGTGGGGCACCTTGAGGAAATCCGCCGCGAGGGTGGCGTGGCTGCCGACGAGTTCGTCTTCGGAGCGCTGTTGGGCATCTCCCGGCAGCAGGAAGTGGAGACGGCCGTCGCCGATGCGCAGGACAAGGGAATCGTCATTGGAAGCCTCGTTGACAGGGCCCACGTCCGTGGGCCACAGGAACTCGCCGCTGACGCCGTTCCAATCGAAGTTTGACCCCGAGGTCTTGTGGGCGATTTTTACGCCGCGCTTTTCCGCTTCCGCGAGCAAGGCCTTGAAAGCGGGCGTTTCCTCATCGCGGCCGATCCACAATTCGCGGACGCGGAAATTATCGAGGACGCTGTACAAGCCATCCAGGTGATCGTGATGGGCGTGGGTGAGGGCGACCACATCGATTTCTTTGAGCCCCCGCGACCACAGGTAGGGAGACACGACCTCCTCGCCTACATCTGAACCGGAGCGATATCCGCCAATTCGCTCCGATCCCGCCAGGCCACCACCATCGATCAGCATCGCGCGACCATTCGGGAAGGCCACGAAGATCGAATCGCCTTGACCGACGTCAAGCACGCTTACTTCCAGCTTCCCGCGCGCGAGATCGGGGGCGAAGGGATGGGTTGCGACAAGAAACGTGAGTGCGGTGAGCACGGCCGCGGGAATCCACGCGGACGCGGCGATGGCATGCGCAGGCTGTTTGCGTCCAGCCCGGCTTACACGCTGGGCAGCGATAGCGCGAGATGCTGCGGCCACCGCAATTAGCGCGATAAAGAAGCAAATCGTGAGCCACAGAGGCGGTCCGGGAATGCGGTAGGAAGCTTGCGGAATGCCGCTGAACCAATCCGCGGTTGCCAGCAGCAGCCCGGCACAGTATCCCAGGGTCCTTGCGAGAAACATCGCGAGCCTCGCCCATACGAAGGTTGCGGCAAGTGTGACGAATCCCAGAGGGACGATGACCCCGGTTAGCACGACGGCCGGAATGTTGCTGACTGGCCCAATCAGGCTGACGCGATGAAAATCGCGGGCCAGCAACGGGACCATGCCCCACTGGATTACCAGCGAAAGCAGAACGATTTCCCAAAGGCGCAAGCCGAGGCGTAAAGGAGCTGTGAGCGCAAGATTTGCGCGAGGGGCCAGCCTCTGTGGCAATCGCTGTGCAAGCCACTGGATGGCCGCGCGCAATTCGATCCGGAATTGCGCGATTTTGGGCGGATGCACTCCGTCGCGGGTTACGTCTGAAAGGTGGCGAAGGCCGGCCCGGTAAGGCGCGCTGGTGCGCTCCATCCAAGGCAGTGCGATGGCTGCGATCACTCCGGCGGCCAGGAAGGAAAGCTGAAAACTTGAATCACTTAGCGCCGATGGCTTCCAGAGGAGTATGCCGAGCGCGGCGAGCGCGACTATGTTGAGCAGGTCGATGCGGCGAAAGAGGGGACGGGCACACAGATAAAATGCGGCCATCAATGCGGCGCGGACGATGGGCGGACGATCCTGAACCACGCCTACGTAGGATGCCAGCACGGCTAAAGTCAGCAGGCTGGTGAGGGCCATCGAAAGGTGCAAGCGGCGGCAGAGCCAGAAGAGAAAAACTACCAGCGCGCCGACGTGCAGCCCGGCAACGACCAGCACGTGATAGGCCGCGATCTTCTGAAATGCGGTGACGGTGTCGGATTCAACGAAGCTGCGGTCGCCGAGAAGCATGGCCCGAAGCACGGCGGCATGCTGAGGTTGCGCCGGGAAGAGCGCATCCAGACGCGAGAGCAGAACGCCCCGGAGCCGGGCGAAATGCTGCGGAAGGGTTAGAGGCGGACGACCGATCAGCTGGAGGAGTTCACCGCTTCGCAGCGAGCCCGTCAAATCAATCGATTGCAGCGCCAGGTATCCGTGAAGGTCGAATGCGCCCGGATCGAGGAAATTGCGCGGGGGGCGCGCGCGCAGGAGAGCCTCGACGCGATCCCCGGCCCGCAGATCGCCGGGCGCCCCGGTTGTTCGCGGGCCATTATAGAGATTCGCGCGCAGGCCGCCTCTCACTGGGAGCGAGGTGCCTGAGGTTTGCACCTCCTCCAGGTCGATTTCGTAGCGTGTTCCCCAGGGGAGGGTGATGGGATTCTCGCGCAGGCGGCCGCGCCAGCGCAGGGGTTCGTTGGTGTCCAATTGACCGCCAGCGAGCAATCGCGAGATGTGATTCACCGGAACGGCCGCACGCTCGATGCTCAGCGCGGTGCCTCCCAGCGCGAACCACGCGAGGAGGGCGAAAGTGGCGCCAGGAATTGTGTGGTGGCGAAGCGCGAGTATGGCGCCGGCGGCGATCGCTACAGCAGCCGCAGCGATCCAGATTCTCAGCGGCAGGTGACATTGGCCGGCCAGCGCGATTCCGGCTGCGAAGGCCGACGCTATCCATACCGCTGGAATCTTCATATGCGGCGCTTGAGCCGGACCACCGCCTCCATGTGAAAAGTTTGCGGAAACAAATCGAAAAGATGCACTTCGGAAATATCGTAACCGGCTTCGCGGAATCCCATGAGATCGCGGGCTAACGTCGGAGGCTCGCAGGAGACGTAAGTAATGCGCGGCGGTGCGATTCGGGCGAGCCTTCTGACCGTGTCCGGTTCGAGTCCTGCGCGCGGCGGGTCGAGAACGATCAAATCCGGCTTCTCTTTGTAGCGTTCGAGAAAACGATCGACATCGGCGGTGCGAACCTCGATGGAGCCGCCCGACCGGACATTCGCTTCGAGATCGCGCGTGGCCGCCGGATTGGACTCAACGGCCACGACGCGCTCGAACCGCCGTGCCAAGGGAATCGAGAAGAGCCCCACGCCTGCGAAGAGATCGAGAGCCAGGCGCCCGTCTTCCTCGCGCTCGCACACTTCGCGCGCGAGATCGTTTACGAGAAAACGGTTCACCTGGAAGAAAGAGAAGTGCCCGACGCGATACTTCGAACCTTCTGCCTCGTATTCGAGGAACCCGGGGCCGAACAACTCCATGCGTTCGCGGGTTGGATCGAAAAAGAGAAGGCTTTCGCTCTCAGGGACGATGCCTCGAACTTTTTCGGCGAGTTCAGCGGCACGCGAGGGGAAGCCCGCGAAAGTCAGGGTCAGAAGCAGTTTTGTATCGTCGGCGTTTGAAAACGCCTCGACTTCGCGAAGCGTTCGCGGAAAAACTCCCACAGCCAGGGCCTCGCGCAGCGAGAGAAGCGTCTTCAGGAGCAGGGGAGAGACGATGGAGCAATCTGTAACGGCGCAAAGCGCCGTCGAGTTAGCCTGGAAATAGCCGATTTCGAGCTTTGCTTCGGCCTTTGCGGCGCCGTTCGATTCCGCAGCTCTTATCGCCTCCTCAGACTTGTCCGTGTCTGCATTCTTAACAGGGCGCACTTTCCACTGGGCGCGGTTGCGATAGGCCCAGGGCGGGGAAGCGTGCGCGGTGATCTCTCCCGGCCAATCGATGCGGCCCAGGCGCCGCAGCGTCTCACGAAGAATTTCGGTTTTGAATTTGAGCTGCGCCTCGTAAGGCGCGTGCTGATAGTCGCAGCCGCCGCAGGTTCCAAAATGCGGACAGGGCGGAGTGACGCGCTCCGGCGAGACGGTCAGCACCTTGTTGAGCCGCGCGCGCACGAATTTCTTTTTCTGCTCAACGGGCGCGGCGTCGGCTTGTTCGCCGGGCAGCACGAACGGCACGAATACCGTGGAGCCTTCGTGGTGCGCGAGGCCCTCGCCGCCGTAAATTAATTTTTCGATGGTTACGATCATGAAGGGTTTAGTTCTCCGAGCGCGGACAGATTGCGCTCAGATGACAGTACTACACACTAGGTTAGATAAAAAAAGCTGAGCCGAGGCACCCCGAAATGCTCGAACAGTCTTTTCTGAGTGTATTGCCGCTCGAGCTGCGCCAATTGCTCCGCAGACATCTTACGCCTGTACGGGGCGAGGGAGCGATCCATTTCGCGGCGGATCGCGAGCATCGCTTCTTCGTCCGCGTCAGCGGAGAGAGTTGCTGACAGTTTGTCTTCGAGAACGGTCACGCGGCGTTCGAGGTCTTCGAGATCGAGAGCGTCGGGCGAGTCGACTAGCGGGATTAACTCTTCCAGCTTTTTCGCTGTCTCCTCCAGCCGGCCACCGAGCGCGGCGCGGCTGGCTTTCTGCTTCTCCGACGCGGCGCGCAATCGGGACGCGTTGCGTTCGAGATATTTTCGCAGCTCGATGCGCGAAAAGGGCTCGGGTGCCGGGCCTGTGCGCTTGAGTTCGGGGCCGGTTCCGGCGGCGGCTTCCTGGGCCTCCGCGGCGGCGTCGAGAACAGCATCCACGCAGTAGGCGAGGGTTTTCAGTTGCCGCCCGCCCGCCGCTCGTTTGGAGCGGGTCCAGCTTTCGAATGCGCGGTCGATTCCCTTGAGCACCACACCGAGAGGAATGCCGGCCTTCTGCCAGGTTTCGACGATGGCCCAGTCAAGCGGAGACACCAGCAGGTGCGCGCCTCTTTTCTTCCAGAAGTGCTCTTCGATCTCCGTGTAGTAATTGAAATAGTTGAAGGATTCCATGCTTCGCGGGAGAGATTATCGCTGAGGGAAAAGCATCCGGCAACTTGCTGACGGCCGGGCTGCAACGCCTGGGGTCAGCGGGGTATGTCGCGCACACTCGCGCGGGCGGACATTCGCCCGACGGAACGCGGGTTGAGAAAGCCGCGCGCGATTTCGGAGGCGGTGATTCCGAACTGGTTCCACACGCGCCGCTTCAGCGTGCGGTAGTCCTGCGAGCCGCTGAAAACGTCGCGAATCAGGTCGCGAAACGCCGGTGAATAGTTCAGGATTTGGACCATTCGCGTGGTGATGGCGCTGCCCAGAAACGTGCCGAGAAAAAGCTTCCGCGCCAGGGTGGCCGCGAACTCCAAGTCCTCGGAAAACGCCCCGCGTAGACGCTCCGGATAGGCCTGCGGCTGGTTCTCGATGAGCGCCTGAGCCAACAGGTCTCCCGAGCGGAGGGCATAGTAAAGCCCTTCGCCGGTGACGGGATCGACGCACGCGGCGGCGTCCCCTGCCATGGCCCAATTTCTTCCAACGATGCGCCGGCGGCGAATCGTCTGCGCCTGCGGCGACGGGAGCACGTGGCTGTAGAATTTCGCGTCCTTCAGCGGAATTTTTTCTTCGCTTACAAAATTTTCCAGATGGCGGCGGAGCTGCTGGCTCGAACTCTGGCCCATTTTTCCGCAGATACCAACGGAGAGGTGGTCAGCGCGCGGAAAGGACCACAGGTAGCCTTCGAACTGCTTCAGGAACTTTACCTTGATGATGTCTTCTTCGGTGGGCACAAAGTAGCCGAGGGTAATCTCCAGGTCGGAGGCACCGAGCGCGGTGGTTTCCGGCAGGAGGCTGTTGCGCGCGCCTCCGGCGAGCACGACGAAGTCCGACAATTGCTCCTCGCCGCCGGAAATGAAACGCACTTTCTCGCCGCTGGTGTCTACGCCGGTGACTCGCGAACAGACCGTCTTGCATCCCGCAGCTTCGGCGCGGTCGAGGAGGAGTCCGTTCAGCACCTTGCGGGCGTAGATCACGATGGGCTTGCTCATTTCGAAGCGAGCGCGATGCCCGCGGCTGGAGATCAATTCGGCGGTGCGGACGATTTTTTTTGGCTGATTTGCTTCGAGCAGGAAGGGATACGCCTCGATTGCTTTGTGCGTGAGGCCGCCGCCGCAGGGCTTCTCCCAGGCGAGGCGTTCGTCGAAAATCGTTACGTGAAAGCCCGCGTTTGCCAGGCGCTCACCGCAGAGCGCTCCCGCAGGCCCTCCTCCGACAATCGAGATCTCTTTCATGGACCCTTGTGGCGGGTCTACCGCAGGGTGTGGTCACCGGAGCGGGAAAACCGCCGCTATAAACCAAGCCGCGAGTATAGCACCAAAAGCAGCGGCAGCCGTCGCGGAGCCAGTGCGCGCACGAAGAGCGTCGGTTGCCATCCGTTGTAGGACGGAAAACGCTGCCAGGCCTGCAACCAGCACACCGATAAGAACTTGTCCGTTGTCGAGGGTGTAATACGCCAGGAGGCACGCGAGCCACAATTCCAGCCGCATTACGAGAGAGAGCAAAAAGCGCATTGCCCGGGCTTTGCCAGCGGAGATGGGGCCGAGAGTGACTTCTTCCGCAAAGCAAAAAATCAACGCCGCTGGCAGGATCGCAGCGAAACGCAGCCAGCGGGACGCGTTGAGCCAGAGGTCGCCGAGCTGCCAGTTAAACCACGCCCCCGCTGCCAGAACGACAGCAACAGCCAGGACGGAAGCCGCAACGAGCCTCACCACGTCCGGCGCGAAGCTCGACTTCGCAAACTTCCAATTCAGCGCCACCATCGAGCCGCCCGAAATCAGCAGTAGGGATGCGAGATAGTCGCCGTTATAGAGATGAATGAATCTGAGTGGAACGAGAACCGCGAGCACGAACACCGAGGCGAGGGCGGATACCGCTTGCTCGGCGATTGCGAGAACGGGTGAAGGCGCTGCGGCAGATATCTCCGGTAACGGCGGTCCGGTGGCGATGCCGGCGATCGTCGCGCAGACGGGGAACAGTACGAACAGACCCAGAAGGCCTAACACTGTCCCTGCGAGACGAAGGCGCCCGCGGCTGAATGTGTCGTATGTGGCCAGATCAAGATTCAGGACAATTGTCCTGGCGTCAACCGCCGGGAAGAGAGCCTGCATTGCCCATTCCTCCGACCGATGTGCCACTCCCCGATCGATCAATGTGGTGGTGTGCGTTGCGTGAGGGAGGAACTGCAGACTGAACGCTCGCTGCTCGGCGAAGTCCTGCGGGGCGATTCGCTCGCCGCCTGCGGCTGCGGCCAGTGCCGCTGCCTGCCTCTGCAGAATCCCCAGATCATATTGGCTGCTGAAGACCAGCAAATTCGAAGGCATTCGCCGGGGCGCGGTCATCGGCGCAGGGGAGAGGGCGATGGTTGCCGCCAGAGGTACCACGTCTGCCATGCGGACCGCAATCGCGCCTCCCATGGAATGTCCCAGCAGGATCGTTTTGCGCGGATCGATCGTTCCGTCTCGAACGAGAGACTCCACGGTCAAATAGGCGCATTCCTGCGCTTTTGCGAAGGAGAACGCGTACGTGTTATCGCCATGGCCGGGCAAGTCGAGTAGATAGGCGCGGAAACCGTGGCCGGCAAAATCAGTGCCCAGATACGTCATCGTGCGCCGGTTGGCTCCCAATCCATGCAGCATGATGACGGAGCCGACGGCACTCACGCCTGCGGGAGGTTCGAAGATCGTGACGGGAGTATGGCACTCACCCGCGACGACCACCACGTTTCGCTTCGGCAAGGAAGACCGGTGGATGAAGAAAGCGCCCATCGCGAGCATACAGATGCCGGCAACTGCGAGAATCTTTTCCCAGGACTTCATCGAGGGTTCGCCGGCCGTGACGGGGCGCGTGATAGAATTGATTTTTCACGAGTTGCGCGAACTGTAAGAGGGGCAGCGAATTGGCTCAGGTGGTCTCGCAAGACAGCTTGATTCTCCAACGGCGCAAATGGAAAGACAACGGGCAATGCGTTGTCTTCGTCAGCGGCTGCTTCGACTTGCTGCATCCCGGGCACATTCGCCTGCTCGAGCAGGCTCGCTCTCACGGCGACATTCTGATCGTCGGCGTGCAATCGGACGCAAGCGTTCGTAGTGCGCCTGCCGGTGTAGCCGGCACAGGGGAAATGTCGTCGAATCGGGCTTCGCGCCCAATTACTCCCGGCGCCGAACGCGCAGAAATCCTGGCGGCCCTGGCAGCTGTAGACTACGTGGTTGAATTTGACGATCCCTCTCCTGCGCGGCTGATCGAGAGCCTCGGCCCAGACATCGTCGTCGAGGGCGCGGCCGCTCCGATGAAGCCGGAAAAAGACTCAGCGGTGCGTTCGGCAGAGCCGCTGAGTTCCAAGCTTGTCAGAATTCTGCTGGAACCCGGCTATTCCACTTCGCGATTGATCGAACGCATTCAACAACAACCAGGCGCATGATTCTTCCCGTCGTCTCCGAGCTTCTGTCGAAGGTCGCGCGGCAATCTGCCGTTGAAGAAGCCCTCGACACGCTTCGCCGCAGCGGCAATGAAGTTCATCTGGCGGGCCTCACCGATTCCGCCAAGGCGCTTGTGGTCCCGATGGCGCTGGCCAGTCTCGGCCGCCCCGCGATCTTTCTCGTGGAATCGAACACGCGCGCAGAGGCGCTACTAGAGCCGGTTCGCTGGTTCTACCGCGCGGTTACCGGCAAGCCCGGAAATCGCGTGGTGTATTTTCCCGCGCAGGAAATCCTGCCTTACGAGAAGCGCTCACCCCACGCGGAAATCTCCGAAGCGCGCGCGGTCTCGCTCTGGCGTTTTGCAACCGGCGAAGCCGACCTGCTGATCGCCCCCATCCACGCGGCGCTGTGGCGGATGCGGGAGCCCGATTTTTACCGCAGGCTGGCCCGCACGATCGAGCGGGATCAGGATATCCCGCATGCGGAACTGCTGAGCTTTCTCGCAGGCGCGGGCTACGAAAAGCACGTCACGTGCGAGATGCCCGGCCAATTCGCGGTTCGCGGCGGCATCATCGACGTGTTTTCCCCGGAGGCTTCGCAGCCGGTGCGCATCGAGCTGTTCGGCGACACGATTGAGTCCATTCGGGCCTTCGACCCGGGAACGCAGCGCTCCACGAATCCGATGGAACGCGCCACGCTCCTCCCGCTGACTGAATTCCCGTATCCCACCGAGGTGCTGCAGCATTCAGGGGCCCGGTCTGCATCCGGGCGCGACGATGAGCTGAGCGAACGCGGTTTTTATCCGGGATGGGAATTCCGCGAAATTCTCCGGGAAGACCGCAAGTCAGTGCTCTTCGACCTGTCCGCGGATCCGGTTCTAGTGCTGGACGAGCCTGCGACGCTGGCATCCGAAGTCGAGAAGTATCGAACGCGCCTCACGCAAGCGTACGAGGACGTGGAAGACCCCCTCGCCGAGCCGGCCGACCGGTACATTTTTGGCGAGGACGAGTGGTCGCTAGCCCTGCAGCTTTTCCCGCGGCTTGCCTTGGAGCAGCTGGAACTAACGCGCGAGGGGGAGGCTGTCAATCGCGCCCTGCGAACGCAGCCGACTACGCGCTACCACGGAAACGTCGCCGCGTTCATGGCCGAAGTGAAGGGGCGCGTGATTGCGGGCGAGCAGGTAATGGTTTCGGCGGCGAGCACGGGCGAACTCGAACGCTACGCGGATATCTGCCACGAGTACGAGCTTCCTTACCGGCTGGGCGAGCTCGAAGAGAATGTGACGGTCACACGGCTCGCGGAGGAGGGCAGCGGCGGAACGACCCCGGCGATGGTTCTGGTGAAGGCGCCGCTGAGCGAGGGCGTTGTGTTTGCGGACGCGCGTCTCGTCCTGTTCGGCAACTCGGATTTATTTGAGACGTTGGCACCGGCTGCGCAGCGGGGGCGCGCGCGGCCCAGGACGGCCAGCTTTTTCAGCGATCTTTCGGACCTCAAGCCTGGTGATTATGTCGTCCACGTCGATCACGGGATCGGCCAGTTTGAAGGGCTCCGCCAAGTGGGCACGGACGGCGCCACCGGCGAGTTCATGCTCCTGGTCTATGCGGACGATGCCCGCCTCTACGTTCCTCTCGCGCGCCTCGATTTGATCCAGAAGTATCAATCTCTCGGCGGCGTGAAGCCGACTTTAGACCGGCTGGGCACGACGATCTGGGAATCGCGCAAGACGCGCGTGCGCAAGTCGGTCGACGACATGGCGGATAAGCTTCTGGCGCTTTACGCCGAGCGCAAAACGGCCGTGGGACACGCGTTTCCTCCCGACTCGAACTGGCAGCGCGAGTTTGAAGATGCGTTCGAATTCCAGGAGACGGTCGATCAGCTCAAGGCCATCAACGACGTGAAGCGCGACATGGAGTCAACGACGCCGATGGATCGCCTGCTTTGCGGCGACGTCGGCTACGGCAAGACCGAAGTTGCCATGCGCGCCGCGTTCAAGGCCATTGCCGATTCCAAGCAGGTCGCGGTTCTGGCGCCCACCACCGTGCTCGCCTTTCAGCACCACCAGACCTTCCGCCGGCGTTTTTCGGCTTTTCCTGTGCGCGTCGAAATGCTGAGCCGGTTCCGCTCCGAGCAGGAGCAGAAAAAGACTCTCGAAGAACTGGAAGCCGGGAAGGTGGACATCGTGATCGGCACGCACCGGCTCCTCTCGAAAGACGTCAAGTTTCAGGATCTTGGGCTGCTTGTCGTCGACGAAGAGCAACGGTTTGGCGTAAGCCACAAAGAGCGGCTCAAGGAGATTCGCAAGAACGTCGCGGTGCTGACTATGTCTGCCACGCCAATTCCGCGGACCCTGCACATGTCGCTGGTGGGCCTGCGGGATATGAGCCTGATCGAAACGCCGCCGAAAGACCGCCTCGCGATTCAGACGACGGTGGCGTCGTTCAGCGAGACGCTGGTCCAGCGGGTGATCGAGGAAGAGTTGGAGCGGGGCGGGCAAGCCTTCGTGGTTCACAATCGCGTGGAATCGATTGCCTCGATCGCCTCTTTGGTGAAGCGCCTGGTGCCGCACGCGCGCGTTGTGGTGGGGCATGGGCAGATGCGCGAGGCGGAGCTCGAAAAGGTGATGCTGAAATTTGTTCGCAACGAGGCGGACGTGCTCGTCTCGACCACCATCATCGAAAATGGCCTCGATATTCCGCGCGCCAACACCATCATCATCAATCGTGCGGATCGCATGGGGCTTTCGGAGCTGTACCAACTTCGTGGCCGCGTGGGCCGCTCGAACCAGCGGGCCTATGCGTACCTGTTGGTGCCGGCGGAAGGATCGCTCACGTCGATTGCCCGCCAGCGTCTGGCCGCCCTTAAGGAATTCAGCGATCTCGGCGCGGGTTTTCGGATCGCCGCGCTGGATCTGGAGTTGCGCGGGGCAGGGAACATCCTGGGAAGGGAACAGCACGGCCACATTGAAGCGGTTGGATTCGACATGTACTGCCAGATGATGGAGCGCGCTGTCGCCGAGCGCAAAGGCGAAGCGGTGGCGTCCGAACGCCACACGACGCTCAACCTCGGGCAGGAAATCCGCATCCCACCTGAGTACATCGAGAGCGAGAATTTGCGCCTGCGAATCTACAAACGGATTTCCAGTGTGTCGTCGGAAGAAGAGCGGGTGGAAGTGCAGCGGGAACTGCAGGA
>JBEKTG010000052.1:0-11862 GCA_049516275.1 Candidatus Acidiferrales bacterium | reverse complement strand
GAGCGGATACGATGTATCCCGAATACCAGGAGAAGATGGCGGCAATGCCCGCGCCGCCGCAGCCCATCAAGGACAAAGTGACGACTCAATGAAGAGGATTTTTTCCATTTCCACGGCCGCACTGCGGCTGGCCCTCGCCCTCCTGGCGATTGAGTTTTTCGCGATGGCGCTCCGCGTTTCCGCGCAGGAGAGCCAAAGCCAGCCGGCCGGCCAGCAGGATCGGAAGCCCGGCAACGGCAAGGTCGAAGTGCTGCACGTGCAGGGCAACGTGTACATGATCGCCGGCGCCGGTGCGAACATCACGGTGCAAGTGGGAGACCTGGTGACGATTGTCGTGGACTCGGGCGTGCCGGACAAAGCCGAAGAAGTTCTGGCGGCGATCCAGAGCATCACCGACAAGCACATCCTTTTCATCATCAATACGAGCGCCGACCCGGATCACACCGGCGGCAACGATGTGTTGTCCAAAGCGGGCTGGGCGCTGCCCGACGCGGGTCTCAATCCGCTGCGCACGAGCACCGGCACCATGCCGCCCGGAGCGTCGATCATCGCGCACATCAACGTGCTCAACAGGATGAGCGCGCCCACCGGCAAGGAGGCGTCCGATCCCGAGTCGCGCTGGCCCACCGACACCTACGAAACCGATAGCTGGAGGCTCTTCAACGGCGAGGGCGTGTTCATCTATCACCCGCCGAACGCGCACACCGATGGCGACAGCTACATTCTGTTCCGCAAATCGGACGTGGTGGTCGCCGGCGATATTTTCACGCTGGCGGGCTATCCGGTGATCAAGGCCGACCGCGGCGGCAGCATCGGCGGCACCATCGACGCGCTCAACGACATCATCGCCCTGCTCGAGCCCCGCGAGAATGAAGAGGGCGGCACCTATGTAATTCCCGGCCACGGGCACATCTGCGACCGCCACGACGTGGTCAATTATCGCGATATGCTCACCATCATTCGCGGCCGCATAAAGGATCTCGTGAACAAGGGCATGACCCTCGATCAGGTGAAAGCCGCTAAAACCACCGTCGACTATGACGGTCTCTACGGCGCCACCACCGGCCCGTGGACCACCGATATGTTCGTCGAGGCAATTTATAACGATCTCCAGCAGGATCGCAGCAATAGCAAAACTCAGCAGAAAATGGGCGGAGGAAGATAATGAGTCGCCAGATTCTCAGCAAGTGCAACCTGCGGCATGTGGCCGCCGCGGCAGTCCTGTTCGTTCTGGCCATGAGCGGGGTTCGCAGCGGCGTAGCCGCGCAGGCCCCCCCGCCGCCGGGCAAGTCGCCGCTGACGGCGAAGGCGCAATCGCTGATCGACATGACAGGCTATTGGGTGTCGATCGTGAACGAAGACTGGCGCTGGCGCATGATGACGCCCGCCAAAGGCGACTACGCCAGCGTTCCCCTCAACGCGGAGGGCAAGCGCGTAGCCGACACCTGGGATCCTGCGAAGGACGAACGCGAAGGCAATCAGTGCCGCGCATACGGCGCCGGCAACATCCTGCGCATCCCCGAGCGCCTGCATATCACGTGGGAGAATGACAACACGATGCGCATGGATACCGACGCTGGCATGCAGACGCGCCTGTTCCACTTCGATGGCTCCAAATGGACCGGCGGCGCGCCGCAGCTGCAGGGAGACTCAGTGGCCGCGTGGGAGAAGCAAGTGCAGTCCGGTGGCGCCGCGGGACGCTTCGGCGGAGCCGAGCCAGGCAAAGGCGGCACGCTGCACGTAGTAACCACGCACATGAAGCCGGGTTATCTGCGCAAAAATGGTGTCCCCTACAGCGGCAACGCGGTGCTAACCGAATACTTCGACCGCTTCGACCGCAACGGCGTAGCCTACCTGATCGTAACCTCGGTGGTGGACGACCCGCAGTATCTGAGCGACCGCTTCATAATCAGCGGCCAGTTCAAGCGCGAGCCCGACGCCGCCAAGTGGAGCCCGACGCCCTGCCGCCCGCTATGGCCCCGAATGACCCAAGCCGCCAGCGGCGACAGGCTGCTCAATTAGCCTGGACTGCTTTCGTTGTCATTCTGAACGAGCGCAGCGAGGAAGGACGGCTTTCCATCGTGCGCCGTTCGCGCGATGACTCCCTCTTCGTCCGCCAATTCGAGCAACTTCGCAGCAACCCGCGAAGCCTTTTAGGGGGTCGGAGCCTTCAGCTCCGACATAAAGCCACTGCGCGCAGCCCACCTCTCGCGGCGTTTTTTCCGCGAGCCTTTTGGCTGCTGAAAGACGATTTAGCCACTTGCCTCACAGTCTTCATCTCCGGCATAGCGACCGAAGCCTTTATATGAGATGGGTTAGCCGTCTCATAACATAAATGGAGCTCGTCAGGGCACGACTTCAGTCGTGCCAAAAAAACCAGACGCGCAGCGCCTCCCTCTCGCGGTGCCTTTACCGCGAGCCGTTGCGGATGCCCCATCCCTTGCGCCTCTCAGCAAGGGTGGGTCTTGCTCTAGCCTTTGCGGGTGCCCGACCGACCCTTCGTCTCTAAGGGTCGGTATTCACGACAATGCCCGCGCTGCCGAATTCCCGAGTCTGTTTCGCAACTGCGAGCCACGCCAGCGCGCGGCAAGGAAGCCCTGCAGGTCGCGGCTTTCAGCCGCGGCAAAAAGCCGGGCGCGACAGCGCCTTCCTCTCGCGGTGCCCCTACCGCGAGCTTCTCGGCCGCCCAAAGAGCCCTGTGGCAAAGGGGTGTTTAATCCCTTATGGCTTCCCCTCGATGCAGCAAAAGTTGCGTTCTCAACACGGTGTTCAGGGGGGCGGAGCTTTTCAGATCCAGCGTAGCCGGCGGCGCGCAGCGCCTACCGCGAGCCTTCCTCCTCTGCTTCCTGCTCTAGTGGCTGAAAGCGATATTCAGCCCGGTAGAAAGAATAAAGTCATTCGACTTGGTCCCAGGAATAGGCGGGTCGGTCACATAGCGATCGCTCACCGACGTCTGCCACCCCAGCCATTTATTGATCTTCGTCACCACGCCGGCATCGAGCGAAAAGCGATACTGGCTGAAGTCGCTCAGGTCCGGATAGAAACTGAAATCCTCGGTCAGCAGGGTGTTCGCCCCAAACTTGCGCGTGAAATTTTCGCCTGCGGTGATACCAGCCAGATTCCGGCCGACGCCGTTCACGTGGTTACCCGAGCTATAGCTTTCACGGGTGTAATTGACGCCCCCGATAAAATCGAGGCTCGTTTTCGCATCATTCACCGCATGCCAGCCCAGGCCGCCCGAGTAGATTTGCCGCAGCGTCAGATTTTGCAGCTCGTCGTGAGTAAAATCCCCGCTCCCGAATCCAAACAGCTTCTTCGTAATGTTGCGGCTGTACATCGCACCGCCCAGGATCTCGTTGGCCGTGACGCCCCCGGAGTTCCCGCTGCTCGTCGGACCGTTGGTCGAGTAGATCGACGAAGCGTACAGCTTGGCTTCGTCCGAAAGCGTCTTGCGGTCGGCCGCGAACCCGGTGCTCAGATTCGTAGTGTCGCTGTTGCCCCTCGCCAGGGCGAAGCCCACGTTCACCCCGCCCTTCCACTCGTCCAGCAGTCCCGGATGCAGGCTTTTCTCGTAAGCCTGCTGTTCATCCCCCGAACGCACCACAGTCACCGACGCAAGCGGCACCCGCACCGCCCCCTCCGAAGCGGTATGTACGATCATGTCCGTCCCTTCCACCGTCACGTTCCCGTTCACCATCTTTTTGTCCGGCGTCACCACGTACAGCGCCTTTTCCGAGGTCATGTCCGTCACCGCCGCCCACTGCACCTTGATATCCCCGGCATAGTCCGTTTTGAGCGTCACCTGTTTCCCATCCGAGTCGGAGATCGTCCCGGTCAGCCGGTCTCCATTCTTGAGCACCAGCGTATCGGCCCCCGACTCGGGAGCAAATGAAAGCAACGCGATCGATAGCAGCAAAGCGCAGCCAAACTTCATTATTATTTTCCTCCATGCGAAATGGGATGCAGACGGGCGGTGTCTCCGAGTCTATCAAGATCGAAAGAAATGGAAAAGCGGCCCGGCTCGGACCGGATTGACGATGCGGTAAAATCCTCGCGACTGAAGGTCTTACATCTGAGACCGCTCGATGCTGTTTGGTCCCCGCAGAGTACGTTTGACTGTTCGAACCGGGATTCTTTATGCGTCGGCCCAGCGCCGCATCAGGTTGTGATAAACCCCCGTGAGTTGCACGGCGGACGGATGATCGGAGATGTCTCGATTGATTCGCTGAATGGCCATATCGAGGTCGAACAGGAGCGAGCGGTCGCCGTCGTCGCGCACCATGCTTTGAATCCAGAAGAACGAAGCGATGCGCGCCCCGCGTGTCACAGCTCGCACGTGGTGCAGGCTTGTCGAGGGATACAGGATCAGGTGCCCCGCCGGAAGTTTCACGCTATGCGTGCCGTACGTATCCTCCACGATCAATTCGCCGCCGTCATATTCATCCGGGCCCGAGAAAAAAAGCGTGGCCGATAAATCGGTGCGAATGCGATGCGGCGTTCCAGTCACCTGGCGAATGGCGTTATCGACGTGCGTCCCGAAGGACTGGCCTCCCTGGTAGCGATTGAACAAGGGCGGGAAGACGCGGAGCGGCAGTGCGGCCGTGATGAAGAGCGGATTCTGGCCGAGAGCGGCCAGGATCATGTCGCCCAGTTGGCGCGCGACGGGCGAATCCTCGGGCAATTGCATGTTGTCCTTCGCGCGGGCCGACTGATGGCCGGCGGTCACCTTGCCGTCAATCCACGCTGCCTGGTCGAGTATCTGCCGCGCTTGGGTCAACTGTTCGGCAGTAAGTACATCGGGTATCGGTAAAAGCATGGCTGTATCCTTGTCTCGGGTCAGAGTCTCGGGTCAGAATCGAAAGTTGATTCCCGCAAGAGCCGTGAAACCGGCCCCCGGCACGATGTGCTGCGGGTGGATTTGATCGTAGTAATACTTGTTGGTCAGGTTGTTCAGGTTCAGCTGGACGCTGGCCCGCTCGTTGAGCGGATAACTGGCCATCGCGTTGAACACCCAGTATCCGGGAACTTCCTTCAGCAGATTAAGCGTGCTCGGAGAGGTCAGTCCGGTTGGGACTGCGACATATGGCACCGTACTGCTGGCCGTCCGGCGATCCACGAAATTTCCGCCGGCGCCCACCTCCAATCTCTTCCAGGGAACCCGATAGGTGGACCAGAAACTGAACGTGTTTCTCGGCACATTCGCGAGCGGCGCGCCCACCGAGAGCGGATAATACATGGAACTGACCACCTTGCCGTCCAGCAGGGCATAGCTGGAAAGAAGCTGCCAGCGATCCGTGAGATGGCCGGTGAGCGTCACCTGTAACCCGTCCACGCGCTGGTTGCCTCCCAGAACATTCTGCAGCGGATTATTCGGATCGGGCTCTCGCGCGTTGGTCTTGTCGGTGCGGAACAAGGAACCGCTGGCCGAAAACTTGCCCGCAGCCAAATCCCACTTAGTGCCGGCCTCGTAGGTAAGGCTCTTTTCCGGAGGGGTATTGGCGTTGGCGGCGGTGAGAGAAAGCGTCTCCGCCGAAGGGTTAAAGGAATTGCCGGCGTCAAAGTAGATGCTCCCGTTCGGCCTGGGCTTATAGATAAACGCACCGCGCCAGCTCGGCATGCGATCCACTCTGCTGAAGGCCGATGCCGGAGCCACGGACTGGCTGTAATCGGTGCCAAAGCGGTCCCATCGGCCGCCCCCGACGAGGTCGAATTTCCTGCCGAGCTGAATCGTGTCAAGGGCGTAGACGCCATAACTCATGGCCGTCACCTGCACCTGCGTGCTGGGGACCGAAATACCGGCATAAGGCTGGTTCTCGTTCGGGCTCAGGAGGCTTGTGGTCGGCACGCCGGTGATGGTATTGCGCGACGGGTCGGACGTTTCGCGCAGAACCTCGACGCCCGCGACCGCGGTATGCCTCAGAAAACCGGTATCGAATTTGAACGTCACGTCCGTCTGGTTGTCCAGCATGGTCTCGACGCTGTCGACGTTGATTTCGTTGCGGGTGATCAGGATGGAACTCAGCGGAGTGGCCAGCGTGATACCGGCCGGCGCTTGCGGTTCGGTGATCTGCGCATTGCGGCCCTCGTGCGCGTAGCGAATAACGTTGCGCAGGGTGATTCCCGAGTTGACGTCGTGCTCGATTTTCGCCGTGAGGATATCGTCGTTGGTCCGCAGGAAATTGGCGTCCGGGAAGCCGTAGTAATTGTTGCGGGCAACCGGCGCGGGTCCGTTGAAAAGCCACGGTATGCCATAGTCGGGGGTGTCGTCCTCGGACTGGTGAAAATAACTCAGAAACACACGGGTCGGACCGTCCAGGCCAAGCGCCAGCGACGGCGCAAAGCCGTAACGGCGATATTCCGCGACGTCGCGATCCGCTACCTTATT
Organism: Candidatus Acidiferrales bacterium; assembly: GCA_049516275.1. Lineage (GTDB taxonomy): Bacteria > Acidobacteriota > Terriglobia > Acidiferrales > UBA7541 > Palsa-295. The sequence goes on along the minus strand of JBEKTG010000052.1, from coordinate 5,477 downwards.
ATCGTCGCCCATGAGATTCAGGCGGAAAGCGCTTCCCGAGCCGAGCTGCGGCAAGGGCTCATTGATGTCCACCGCAAGCCGGCGGGTGAGATCGCTGCCGAAAGTCGCATTGCCGCGGACAAATTGTCCCATCGCAGGAGACTTGCTCACTTCGTTCACCACGCCGCCCGTGGTGCCCCGGCCGAACGTGACCGCCGACGGTCCCTCCAGAACCTGGACCTCCTCCTGATTAAAGGTATCGCGGTAGTAGCTCCCGAAGTCGCGCATGCCGTCGAGAAAAATGTCATTGCGCGCGGTAAAACCGCGAACGGTCAAATTGTCTCCCTGCGAACCGCCCTCCCCGGCGGCCAGGCTGATGCCCGCCACGTTGCGGAGTGCGTCGCGCAGCGTGGTGGTGTTTTGTTCGGCCATGATCTGCTGCGGAACCACGCTCACCGATTGCGGCGTGTCGAGAAGGGGAGCCGTATACTTTGCCGAGGCAACCTGTTCGAGTTGAAGCGACTCCGCATTTACTGTGACTGATTGCCGCATGGAACTCAGGTTCAGTTGGACGAGATCCACCCCCGTGAAGCGATAGCTGACGCCCGTTCCTTCCAGCAGGCGGCCGAGTGCTTGCACGCTGGTGTATTCACCCGCGACCCCGGGCGATTGAATTTTTCCAAGATTGGAGTCGGCCATTACCAAGTGGAGGCCGCTCGCGCTATCGAAGGCGGGCAAAATCTCTTCCAGCGGACCTGCCGGAACATCAAAGCGGCGGGTAGGTAGGGCCGCCTGCGTCTGCGGGGGAGCATTCTGCGTTCTCGAGGGGTTTTGCGGTGACTGTGCAAACAGGACCTTCTGGCCGCCAATCGCCGTGTAAGCCACCAGCGTGCCCATGGCCACCCACTTGTACGTGGCGGGCCATGACCGCTTGTCGCACCGCTTGTCACACCGCGTGTCACGTTGTTGCTTTGCTTTTCCTGCCCGCTGCCAATCCTTGCCCCGCATCGTTCCCGCCACAGGTACGTCCTCCTGTAATCCCGTGGCCAGCTTCCGTATAATGACAACGGTCGTCAGCCCATCGGGTTGTCGATTTGCGGTCCCCACGACGCCTCGCCAAAGGTTTCGTCGTGGGGACCGTCCTGAAAATCCCTAATTTAGGAATCAGCCTTGTGCCGCTCTAAGGAGACTAATTTTCAGTTGCGACCCGGTCGCAACTGGTGCGCAAAAAAAAGCGGCACGCATTGTCCCCATCTCCCCATCTCATAAATGGGACTCGCCATGGCACGGCTTCACAGGCCGCGGAAAAACTCAAGCCTTTGCGGGTGCCCGACACCTCGGTTTTAAGGGTCAGTCTTCGGCATTTGCTTCTGCCTTTGCCTTTCGCAGTCGCTTTTCGTGTCATCCTGAGCCCATACGCACGAAGCGCGGATGGGTGAGGGACCTGCTTCTTCTTTCCTTCTCCGCTCTTTGCCCGTCAAAAACAATCCGGCTTCAGCCGTGCCAAAATGCCGCGTGGACAAAGGTCCTTTAACCCCTGAGGTGCCCAAACCGACCGTTCGGATCATGAGACAGCCTCTGGTGCCGCGCTAACGAGCCTGATTTCCAGTTGCAACCCGGTCGCAACTGGAACGCCAAAAAAGTGGAATGCCTAGTCCCCGGCTTTTCGACATGATCTGCAAAGCCCTCCCACTTCCAGCCGCACCACCCGGATCTGAAAACCGCTTTGCTTGGCGATGTCTTCCTTCAGTTTTTCGAAAGACGAACTCGTGTATTCCATGATCGCGCCGCACTGGAAGCAAGCCATATGGCAGTGATCCCGATTCGTTTTGGCCTCGTAGTAATGCTTCTCGCCCTCGATGTGCATAAGATCGAGCTCATCGATCAAGCCGCGATCCTTGAGAAGCGCGATCGTTCGATACACGGTGGCCCGGTCAATGCGCGAATCCTGTTTCCTGGCGATCTCGAGCAGCGTGGCCGCGTCCAGATGGCGAGGGGAATCCTGAATGATGCTCACAAGCAAACGCCTCTGGGCAGTAATGCGCACTCCTCGCCCAGCCAGTTCCTTCATCAAAGAAGGCCGGGTGATCGCCGAGTCATTTTTGGATCTACCCAGCTGCGACTCAGTCGCAACAAAAGCGCTAAGAGCCACAAATCACCTTTGACGGTCCCTTCCTAGTTGCAACTCGATAACAACTGGAAAAGATTAAACTTCATTCACCGTATTCTGTCAAGCCGGAAATCCAGTCCTGTCCACGCCTCAAATTGGCTTCAGCGAAGCGTCGGGATTTGGCCAGTTCTGATCGTTTTAGCTCTCCGCGGCTCCTCGGATGTCATGTCCTTCACCGCCGGCCATTGCACCTGTTAGCGTTTGACGTCTGACTTCCGTCGTTGTCATTGATCGTGAGCGTGGCGATGCGAGTGCCAGTTCCTGCCGGCCCTTTACCCGATTGAATAACGCGCGCGAAGTCGCCTAGAAAACGTACTTCAGGGCAAATTGAATCAGTCGCGGGTTCACCGAGGTGCTGGTGATCTGCCCGAAGGTGGTTTTGGAAACATCGACGGTTCCAGGATTGTTGAACTGCGGATGATTGAACACATTAAAGAATTCTGTTCGAAACACGAGGCTTGCATCCTCATGGATACCACCCACCTTGGTCGTCTTCTGGAGAGTGGCATCGAAGTTAAACTGGCCTGGCCCAAGAAGAATGCCCAAGCCACTATCCCCGTACCCCGTTCCGTTGCCAATCACCGGTGTGGTACCGAAGGCGTTCTTGTTGAAATAACCCGGGCCACCGGTTGTGCCGCCGAGGCGCGCTCCCACTCCCCCGGGAGTAGCCACGTTGGCAGCGCTCATGCCAGCCGCAAAGACAGCAGTAGAGGTTATGTTCGATCCGGGACCGAACCCGTAGATCGTTCCTCCGCGCGTGTCGCTCACCGTCAGGGGCGTGCCGTCTTGGACCACGGTAACTCCTGCCAGGTTCCACCCACTGGCAATTTTCTCCATGAAGCCCTCATGCTTGCCAAAGGGCAGGTCCCAGCCATAGTTAATCGTCAGCCGCTGCGGGCGATATCCGGCGTCCAGGCCGTATTGTGGAAGAACAAAGGGATTGGCGTTCGCGATAGTAACGTAGGGCACCGTCGTAAAGGAACGACTGAAGGTGTACGCAGCTTGCAGCTGGAAGCCATGGGAAAATTGCTTTCGAACCGTCGCTTGCAGGCTGTTGTATTTGCTATCCCCGAGATAATGAGCATCGCTGAGCCCACCCGGTCCAAAGCCCAGGTAGGGCGTGCGCACCGATGCGTTCGCAACCGTATTGATCGTGATGCCGTTAATCGGATTGGACGGGCTCGCGAGTCCGGCGCCGTTGATCTGAAGAATCGTGCCCGTACCGCTGAAAGCCTGATGAATACCGCGCGTCCCAACGTAGCCCACTTCCAGAACCGAGTGCGGAAGGAATTCATATTGTGTGTTGAGGTTCCATTCATAGGTAGTTGGAGTACTGGAGTTGGGGTCGAACACCTGTTCGTTCAGGTTCGAACTCGTTCCCGTCTGATTCGCGGGATTGGTGGTATTGATGGTGACCCAGCGAGGCGTCCACCCCAGCGTAAGCGTCGGGTCGTAGGGCTGCGCAAGGCTGGAGAAATAGTTTGCCGCGCCAGACTTCGAAACGACTACGGCGTACGGAATCTCCGCCTGTGGACCGCTGACGGTGATCAGCCAGCCTACACGATCGTAGAAATAGCCGGCCCCGCCGCGCACCACCAGTCGGTCGGTGGCGAATGGACTCCAGGCGAACCCGATGCGGGGAGCAAAGTTGGTGAGGGACGGATTGTTCTGTGTGGGGATTTCGTGATTACTCTGGAAGAGACCTCCCACGGGCGGCGGAGGGTAAGCCGCGAAGTTGAAGTTGGAGGGCACGACGAAACCGGCAAGCGTCCCGGTGGCGGGTGTGGGTCCCGGGACTGGCACTGCATTGATCAGACCGGGCCAGATATTCGTATTTTGCCCGTTGGCATCGGACACATTTCCGAAATACTCCCAACGCAACCCGAGGTTCAGGGTCAGACTCCTGGAAACCTTAAAATCATCCTGGACAAAGACGCCCGTCGCGGAACTCCGAAAGCTGTGATGGTAACCGCCGGGAGCCGAAGCCGCGGTTGCGGTGCCCGAGCTGGAGATGTTGCTGGTGGAAGAGCCATTGGTCATTCCCGCGGCTGCGCTGTTTGCGCAGGCGGTTGCGGTGAGGCTTGGGGAGCAGCCTGGCAGTCCAAGCAGGAAGTCCTCGAAAGTGTTAAAAGTTAGAATTCCTATTCCCGCCTCGGTAATTCCGTTCGACCGGTCCCGCTCATATTCAAAACCAGCGCGAACGGTGTGCTTGTCGTGCGACCAGGAGATTTGATCGGCGGCTTCCCACTGGGTAACGTGCTTTGTCGTGCCCAGGGCGGTCGCGCCACCCCACTGCATAAGTCCCGTGACGGTCATACCGTCGAGAATGTTGATCGACGGAATTACCGGAGCAATTCCCACTTGCGTATCGGTGAAGGGAATATCGTTGGATAAAAGATTCCAGTAGCTCTGCAACGAAAGCCGCGCTTCGTTCACGACATTGCTGGATAGGATGGTGGTCAGCTTTCCGATCATATACTGGGTGGGAAAATTGATCGTCCCGGGTCCTCCCGGCAGGCAGAGGGTGATGGCCGTCGCAGTCGCGCCACACCCCATCGTGGCATTGGTCAGATCGTTGGCGTAAAACCACCGCCCCGACAAAGTATTCTTTGAGTTGACGACGTAATCGAAGTTTCCGATCGCCTGATGTTCGCGAAATGTCGCGGGAAGACTGAAAGTGACATTCTGATTTACTCCGGTGGAAGAGCTGGGAATGAAATAGCTGCCATCCGGATTCTTTAATTCAAGAATGTTGATCGCCACCGGATTGATATTCGAGCCATTACAGAGCACTTGAGTCACAGACGAGGCCTTGGTGGTTCCGGCGGCGCTGCCATTGGGGCAAAACGCCTGTCCCAGTGCTGCCCGGAAGGTTGTGGTGTTCGAGCGGTCACCCAGGGGAATACCGACTAAAGTGGGGTCGGAGTAGCCCGCCTGCGAAAAACCGTTCTTCTGGCGAGTCTCCTGAAAGGAAGCAAAAAAGAACAGCTTATCCTTCTTCACAGGCCCGCCAAAGGTGCCCCCAAACTGGTTTTGGTTCAATATCTGTCTCGTGTTGTTGGGAGCGGGGCTCAGCTTGCGGAAGAAATCGTTGGCGTTGAGTGCGGTGTTGCGGAAAAACTCGAAAGCGGACCCATGGAACTGGTTCGTGCCGGACTTGGTTACCACGTTCACGTTGGCGCCGGGATTGCGCCCGTAACCGGCATCGTACAGCGATGTCTGAATCTTGAATTCCTGGATAGCGTCGGGATTGACGACGGAAATTCCGGGATTGGCGCCAAAATCGCCGGTGAGGCCGCGCGCCCCGATATTTACGATGGAAGCTCCA
>JBEKTG010000051.1:0-11918 GCA_049516275.1 Candidatus Acidiferrales bacterium | reverse complement strand
CGGCTGGTTTTTCCCCGTAAAACTACGGAGTTCTCCGTGGTGGTGGACCTGGTTGCGGAACTTACGGTCACCAATCCCTTCGATTTCTTCCTCGAACCCTACGCGGAGGAATTCCCGTTTACCTACGAACACACGCTCGCCCGGGAACTGGGGCCTTATCTAGAGGTTCCACCCGTTGGTCCGCGGCTAAAGGCTCTCCTGTGTGAGCTTAAGCGCCCCAAGGTTCGTACCGTGGATTATCTCGTCGGTATCAACCAGGCGCTGCAGAACAAGATCAAGTACCTCATCCGGCTGGAGCCGGGCATTCAGACTCCTGAGCAAACACTGGAGCTCAAAAGCGGCTCGTGTCGCGATACGGCTTGGCTGATGGTGAACTTTCTGCGACACATGGGGATGGCGGCGCGGTTTGTCTCCGGCTACCTCATTCAATTGGCGCCAGATGTGAAGTCGCTCGACGGGCCCAGCGGAACGGAACATGACGTTACCGATCTCCATGCCTGGACAGAGGTCTACCTCCCGGGCGCGGGATGGGTGGGACTTGATCCCACGTCGGGCCTGTTCGCGGGCGAAGGGCACATTCCTCTGGCCTGCTCGGCCGACCCTGTCACGGCTGCGGCAATTACTGGTTTCTTCTCCGAGGACAACGAGGCGGTGGTGAAGTCCGAAGCAGAGTCGGAGACTGCCGACGTTGGCGCTGAATTCGAGTTTTCGATGTCGGTTACGCGCATCCACGAGGACCCGCGTGTAACCAAACCGTACGACGACGCGCAATGGGCAGCGATCGAAGCCCTGGGCCATCAGGTGGATGCCGATCTGAAGGCGGGCGACGTACGGCTGACGATGGGCGGGGAGCCGACCTTTGTCTCCATTGACGACATGGACGGGGCCGAGTGGACTGTAGCGGCGCTCGGACCGAAGAAGTACGAACGCGGCGATATGCTGATCCGTCGTCTCCGCGACCGCTTTGCGACCGGCGGCGTACTGCATCACGGGCAGGGTAAGTGGTATCCGGGGGAATCGCTACCGCGCTGGGCGCTGGGGCTTTACTGGCGGAAGGACGGCGAGCCGGTTTGGCGCGATCCGGCGCTGGTTGCCGATGAACGTGTGCCCGGCAGTCTCACGAGCGACCAGGCGCGCGCATTCATGTTTTCGCTGTCGGAAAGGCTCGGCGTAAACCCGGATCACGCTCTGCCCGGTTACGAAGATATCTGGTACTACATGTGGAAGGAGCGGCGCCTGCCGGTCAATGTGGACCCGCTCGAGAACCAGCTGGCCAACCCGGAAGACCGGGCGCGACTGGCGAAGGTATTCGAGCAGGGCCTGGACAAGGTGGTCGGGTATGCGTTGCCGCTACGGCGGGACTACTACACCGACGACACCAGTTCATGGGCCAGCGGGGCCTGGTTTTTCCGCCCCGAACGCATGTATTTGATTCCCGGCGACTCGCCGATGGGCTATCGCCTGCCGCTCGATTCGATTCCGTGGGTGAAGGAATCCGAACGTCCGTATTTATGCGAACAAGACCCGATGGAAGATCGCATCCCGCTGCGCGATCGCGCCGCGCTCTCCAGGCAGATGCGCCTTACGGGCGGCGTGGAACCGCGGAGTCCGCTGGGATTCGCCGAACAGGTTCTCGAAAAAGGGACCGGCCGGCTTCGCCGCGAGCTGCGCACACATCCCTCCGATTTGCCGCCTGCTGCAGGTCAATCCGCGCCCTGGATCATCCGAACGGCGCTGTGTACCGAGGTGCGCGGCGGAGTGCTGCGCGTCTTCATGCCTCCGCAGCGATATCTCGAGGATTATCTGGAACTGGTGGCGGCTGTGGAGGATACGGCGGCGGAGCTTGGCACGCCCGTGCTTCTGGAAGGCTACACTCCTCCCAGCGATCCGCGTGTGAATACGATTCGCGTGACGCCCGATCCGGGCGTCATCGAAGTGAACATGCATCCGGCAGCGTCGTGGGACGAGTTGGTGAAGAATACCAACGCGCTTTACGAAGAAGCGCGCCTCACCAGGCTCGCGACCGAAAAGTTCATGCTGGATGGGCGCCACACCGGAACCGGCGGCGGGAATCACATCATCGTCGGGGGACCAAAGGCAGCCGATTCCCCTGTGCTTCGCAATCCGGGGTTGCTGCGCAGCCTGCTCGGGTATTGGCACAACCACCCGGCGCTTTCCTACTTATTCAGCGGCATGTTCGTGGGGCCTACGAGCCAGGCGCCGCGGATCGATGAAGCGCGCAACGACCAGGTCTACGAATTGGAAATCGCGTTCCGGCAGGTTCCCGAAGGCCGCGATTGCCCGCCGTGGCTCGTTGACCGCATCTTCCGGGATATTTTGATCGATGCGACCGGCAACACGCACCGGGCGGAGTTCTGCATCGACAAGCTGTACACGCCGGAAGGCGGCGCCGGACGCCTGGGGCTGCTGGAAATGCGGGCGTTCGAAATGCCGCCGCATTCACGCATGAGCCTCACGCAGCATCTGCTGCTGCGCTCGCTGATCGCGCGCTTCTGGAACCAGCCTTACCGCCAGAATCTGGTGCGCTGGCGCACCGAGGTTCACGACCGTTTCATGCTGCCGCATTTTGTGCAGCAGGACCTGGGCGATGTAATCGGCGAGCTCAACGAAGGAGGCTACCCTCTCCAGAGCGAATGGTTCGCGCCGCACTTTGAATTCCGGTTTCCGTTCTATGGAACGATCGAGCATCGCGGAATCCAGCTGGAGTTGCGGCAGGCGATCGAGCCGTGGAACGTTCTCGGCGAAGACCCCGGCCCGGGCGGCACGGTACGCTACGTGGATTCATCGGTCGAGAGAATGCAGGTGTTGGTGAACGGAATGGTGGATTCGCGCCACGTGGTCACCTGCAACCGGCAGCGCATCCCTCTTCATCCCACCGGCACAAACGGAGAGTTCGTGGCGGGCGTGCGATACCGGGCCTGGCAGCCGGCGGGCTGCCTGCATCCGACGATCCCCGTGCATGCGCCGCTGGTCTTCGATATCGTCGACACCTGGTCGGGGCGCTCCATCGGCGGATGCACGTATCATGTGGCGCATCCTGGCGGCCGGAGTTACGATCATTTCCCAGTGAACGCCAACGAGGCGGAGAGCCGCCGCATCTCGCGCTTTTTCAAATTCGGCCACACCCCGGGAACGGTAAAAGTGGGCGAAGAGAAAATCAGCAAGGAGTTTCCGTTTACGCTCGATCTGCGAGCTACTTAAACGACTGCCGCGATGCACCCTCTCACCCCGCCGGACGCGCTGAGCCCCCGCCGAATTCTCTCGCAGGGTTTTGCCGAGAGGTACGCGGGAAAACCCACTTCCGTCGACGAGATGACCGAATCGAACGGCTCGCTGCGCCCTTACTGGCAGCCGTTTGTCTCCATGCTGGACGAACTCGGTCCGCGCGAACTAGGCAAGCGCTGGGAACAGGCCCGCCGGTTCATCCACGATAACGGCGTAAGCCACAACGTGTATGGCGACCCGAACGGTCTGGACCGCCCGTGGAGTCTTGACCTCATACCCTTGCTGATTCCCTCTCTGCAGTGGGAACGGCTGAGCGAGGGATTGGTCCAGCGGGCGCAGTTGCTGGACCGGTTGCTGGCCGATCTCTACGGCCCCGGCGAAACAGTTCTCGCCGGCCTTCTTCCTCCCGAACTCCTTTGGGCCAACATGGGCTTTTTGCGGCCGTGCCACGGATCGATCGGGCCGCAGGGGCGCTGGCTCCATCTCTATGCGGCGGATATCGTGCGCCGGGCGGACGGCGAGTTCCAGGTGTTGAGCGATCGGACGCAGGCCCCTTCGGGAGCGGGCTATTCTCTCGAGAACCGCCTCGTTCTTTCGCGCACGCTTTCTTCGGAATTTCGGCAATGTAACGTCGAGAGGCTGGCCTCGTTCTTTTCCTCCCTGCGAAGCACTCTGGCATCGCTTGCGCCCTGGACGTACGATAGCCCCCACATCGTCCTGCTCACGCCCGGCCCTTACAACGAAACCTACTTCGAGCATTCTTACCTGGCGCGCTACCTGGGATATCCGCTGGTGCAGGGCAACGACCTTACCGTGCGGGATGCGAACGTATACGTAAAGACGCTCGAAGGACTCCGGCGCGTGGACGTGATCTTGCGCCGTGTCGACGACGACTATTGCGATCCGCTAGAGATGCACCCCGGTTCGCGTCTCGGCGTCCCGGGATTGCTGCAGTGCGTCCGGATGGGCAAAGTAGCGGTGGCCAACGCGCTCGGCTCCGGCATTTTGCAGGCGGCAGGTTTCTTGCCCTTCTTGCCGGCGCTGTGCCGCCACCTGCTGGGCGAAGAATTGAAGCTGCCGTCCGTGCAGAGCTGGTGGTGCGGGCACCCGGACTCGCTGCGATATGTTCTCGATAATCTTTCCGATCTGGTGATCAAATCGGCGTACCCGACGCAGGGGGAAGACCCTGTTTTCGCGCAGGATCTTACGCGCGAACAGTTGGCGGAGCTGGCGCTGCGGATCAGCGATTCCCCGGAAAGGTATGTGGCGCAGGAGCGCGCGATTTCCTGCACCACTCCCTCGCTTGTCGCCGACGACCTCGAGCCGCGCCACTTTGTGATTCGCTCCTATCTCGTGGCTCAGGGAGATTCCTACTCGGTCATGCGCGGAGCGCTTACCCGCATCACGCCATCCACCGAGTCCCTCGTCGTGTCTCTGCAACGTGGGGGAGGAAGCAAAGATACCTGGATTGTGGCGGACGGCCCCGTGAGCCAGGTGACGCTGCTGCCGCCGCCGGGCGAGCCGGTGGCGATCAGCCGGGGCGGAGGCGACCTCACCAGCCGCATCGCCGAAGACCTTTTCTGGCTGGGGCGTTATATCGAGCGCGCCGAATCTCAAGTCCGCCTGTGCCGCGGAACCATTGCGCGCATCACCGATCAGAGCGGCGTCGATAACCGGCACGCCATCGAGACTTTGCTCCGTGCGTGGCCCAAGGGATTTCTTCTGCGGCCGAATTCAGAATTGAATCTTGAATTCATCGAAGGGCTGCTGGGCGATGTGGATGGCAGCGGGCTGCGCGGGATGATCGCCTCGGTGCACAGTTTCGCAAGGGTTCTCCGCGACCGCATTTCTTCCGACGGGTGGCGCATCCTGCAGGAGATTTACACTGCTGTGACCGACGTGCCCGTCGATCCCAACCGCCCGGCGGCGCGCATCCCTGAGCTGCTCGATAACCTGATCGAGCGTTTCGCCGCTTTCGTGGGTCTCGCGGGCGATTCGATGACCCGGGGAATGGCCTGGCGATTTCTCGATATCGGGCGGCGCGTGGAGCGCGTGGATTTTACGGCGCGCTTCGTGAGCGGCACGCTGACACCGCCGGGTAACGATTCCGTTCTTCTCGAAGCGGTGCTCGAAGTGATGGATTGCTCGCTCACCTACCGCAGAAGGTATCTGACAAACCTCGAAGCCCACGCCGTGGCGGACCTTCTGCTGGCCGATGAGAGCAACCCGCGCGGGGTGGCTTTCCAGCTGGCGCAGCTGGACCAGCACCTGGAAGCCCTGCCGCGCGAAAACAGCCAGCCGGATCGCAATCGAGACCGGCGCACGCTCCTCAAGCTGCGCACCACCATCCAGCTGGCGGATTTGATGGAAGTGTGCAACATGCCCTTCGAACAGCCTCGGAAAGCCCTCAAGTCGCTGCTGGCGGAAGTGAACGACCAGGTTGCGTTACTCGCCGACGCCATCGCGCGGCTCTACTTTTCGCATGCGGAATTCTCGCGTGAGCTGGGCGAAGTGTCGCAGGAGTCCACATGATTTACCGCGTCACACACAAGACGCTGTACGAATATGCGGATGCGGTGAACCTTTCGCACAATATCGTGCGAGCGCGGCCCCGCAGCACCAGCGCGCAGACGTGCCGGTGGCACGAACTTGTCGTGTCTCCCGTGCCCGCGATCCGCGGCGAGCGGCGGGATTATTTCGGCAACCACGTTTCGTGGCTCAGCCTGCAGGAGCCGCACACACTGCTCACGGTCGAGTCGCGCAGCGAAGTGGAAGTGCGGCTGGAACTGCGGCCGGAGCTATCGCAAGGGGCGTCCTGGGAACACGTGGCGGCGACGATTGCTGGTTCCTCCGACCCGCAAACCATTCCCGTGCGGCAGTTCACCTTCGACTCTCTCTACGGGAGGCGGCTGCCGGAGCTGGCGGCTTATGCGATGAGCTCCTTTCCGCCGGACCGGTCGCTTCTGGAGTGCGCGTTCGACCTTACTCTGCGGATTCACGCCGACTTCAAATATTTGCCGGGATCGACGAAGGTGGGCACGCCCAGCCTGGAAGTGCTGCGGATCCGGAGGGGCGTCTGCCAGGATTTCGCGCACCTGGCGATCGGGTGTTTGCGATCGCTGGGTTTGGCCGCACGGTATGTGAGCGGGTACCTTGTGACGAAACCGCCCCCGGGCAGACCTCGCCTAGCGGGGTCCGACGCTTCCCACGCCTGGATTGGCGTCTATACCCCGGATTTCGGCTGGGTGGATTTCGACCCGACGAACGGCATGATGCCGCTCGACTCGCATATCACGGTTGCCTGGGGGCGCGACTACGACGACGTTGGCCCGATTCGCGGAATACTGATTGGCGGGCAGCGCCAGCGGCTCGATGTGGGCGTGGACGTCGTCCCTATCGACGCTGCGAACTAAACAGTTGCGTCAGTCGACGTCTTTTAGCTTCGAAAGCTCCGCGTCAATGTGGGATAGCGCTTTGCTCAGTTGTTCGCGATAACGGGGGTTCTGGCTTGCGCTCAAGTCTTTCTCGACGTGCGCGCGAGACAGAAGAAGAACTTCCTTGCGGCGATGCGCTTCCATCTGTTCGGGTGTGAACTGCTTCCTGGGGTTTTCCTGCTCGGCTGTCTGGGACTCCTGAATCTGCTCTTCTACCGCCTTGCTTTCCCATCCTTTAGCCATGTCTACATTCTACGGTGCTGGGATTTCCACCGGCGCACTTTTTTAAAAATAAGTTCTTTTGGAAACAACAGTAAACGGATCGCAGGCCGCTGCTTTGTGCTCCTATCGGGTCCGCCCATAGACGGATCGTGCCCTGTCCTTTGGTACAGGTGCCACTTTGCCTACATATGTCGAAGTTCAATTCCTACTTTGCGGACCTTCCTGATTAGATGGTCTTGGGTCAAAGCGAATCCATTCTTCGCGGCTGGGTAAAATGCGCAAAAAAATGAAGCACCGTGCCATAGCAATGATTGCTGTCATCGTGTCGCTGGTTCTTTCGACCGGGACACCGAACTTCGCCCAGAGCGTGGCCGATGCGGCGCGCCAAGAGCGAGAGCGCAAGAGGCAGTTGGCGCTGCATGCCGTCCACGTCTACACCAACGAAGACCTTTCGAAGCCGCACATTCTTGTTCCGGAAGACGAAGCGAGGATTGCCGGGCGGGTTGACGAACCGGTTGGCGCTGAAACGGCCGTAAACGCCGAGCCGCCTGCTCCGGTTGCTCCGCTGGTGGTTATGCCCGCGCAGGCCCCTGCTCCGGACATCGCCGACTTTGCCACCGAGGTTTCTCTGCCTGAGGCCGCGAAACCTGCGACGAACGTAGTGCTCCCTGCGAGCGATTCCAATTCCGCGCCGCCATTGGCGACCCACCATGCGCGGAACGATGCTTCCGCCCCATCCGTTGCGGCGCAGGCGCAGGTTCCAGCGGCAATAGGGGAGATCAAGATCCCGTCGACCACGATGCCGTTTGCCGCTGCCGATGCTTATGGCCCGGCGAGTCTGGCGCTTCCAGTGAGTGTTTCCAAGCCGCTCGTAAGAGAGGCAGGTTCCCGGCTCCAAACACAACCCGTGCCGTTAGCCGTGATCAACATCAACACGCCATCGGCGACACTGCCATTCGCGACGGCTGAGGCCTACAATCCGGCCAAACCGGCGCTGCCCGCTGTCGTTTCCAAGCCGATCCTGAAAACGCAGGGCAACCGAGCGCAAACTCTGGTTGCCGTGCCCATGGTGGCGGGCAATTCTCCCGCGTCGACGATACCCGTCGCGACGAATGCAGGACCTGCCGGTATCATGATCCCGGCGACCGTTTCAAAGCCATTGATGAAAGATGCGAGCAACCGGATGATCGAAACCCAAGCTCCGGTGCCGGTAAATTCTCCCGTGATCGGTGCTCCTGCTGCGGCAATGCCGTTCGCGACGACGGCCGCTTATGGTTCGGCAAAAGTGGGCATGCCCGCACCCCTGGCGCCTGCGGTAGCCCGTGAAATGAAGAGAAATTCGAACCGGGAAATCGCCGCCCCGGCCGTGTCGTACCTTGCGCCTGCCTCCCCCGTGAGAGTCACCCTGACGGAGCACACGATTGTGCGCCCAGCCGAGCCCGTAACGCAGCGCTCGGAGTCAACCTGCTCGGCACCCTGCGACGGAAAGCTGAAAACCAGCCCAATAGCACCGGCCGCAGTGCTGGTACGAGCGGATGCGCACTCCGATATCGCCAAGATCCCTCCGAGCCCAGCGTCCGTGCCTGAGACGCTCGGAACGAGGAGCCCCGAGTCCGTTGTAGAGGGATCGACCGAAAAGCTGAAAATACAACCGGGAGATTCCCTGTGGAAACTGGCCCAGCGTTATTTCGGCAGCGGTTCGCGCTGGAAGAGGCTGGCGGCGCTTAATCCGCAACTCGCCAATCCAAGCCGAATCCTCGTCGGGGAGTGGATCCACGTGCCTGCGGAGCACAAGCAACACGCTCATCAGGTGGTGATTCAACCCGGCGACACTCTCTGGAAAGTCGCCCAGACGGCCCTGGGAAGCCCGGTCGCGCTGAACTGCATCGCGCAGGCGAACCCGCAGATTCAGTCGGTAAATCTGGTGCGCGCCGGTGAGACGCTGACCGTCCCGACGGCCTGCGGCGATCAGGACAAGGCCCAGAACTAGCCGAACAGAAGCAACCCCCTTAAAAGCTGCTATTTCTACGCACCATCCGTATAACTACGGACCAAACGCCGAACTTCGCTCCATCCGCATCTAATCGCTTGTGAGTCCCGTTTGCCAACAACTGTTTGTATCTACTGTTTGTATCTACCGCAACTCAAGATTCAAAAAGGGCATTTGGTAGGCGGTGGAGTTAGAATAAAGGCCTCGAAAATGGAACCGGCGTCCAATTTGACGAGCATGAGCCCCGCTGCCAAGCGGACGGTGGACCTGCGCTTTGTCGAATTGGTGGATAAGGTGCGCAGGAATCGTCCCGGAGACGACTTCTCGCTGTTGCGCCGGGCTTACGATTTCGCCGCGGAACATCATCGCGGGCAGATTCGCTTATCCGGCGAACCCTACCTGAGCCACCCGCTCGAAGTGGCGCATTCGCTGGCGGACATGAAGCTCGACGTGACCTCGTTGTGCGCGGCGCTGCTGCACGACGTGGTGGAAGACACCAAGGTCACGATGGAAAAGCTCTCGACCGAGTTCGGTCCCGACGTGGCGCGCCTTGTCGAGGGCGTCACGAAGATCAGCCGCCTCGACCTGCTCGCCCCGGAAGCCCGGCAGGCGGAGAACGTCCGCAAAATGCTGCTGGCGATGGTCAACGACGTTCGCGTCGTGCTGGTGAAGCTGGCCGACCGGCTGCACAACATGCGCACGCTGCAATATCTCGATTCCGAGAAGCAGCAGCGCATCGCGCGCGAAACGCTCGATATCTACGCGCCGGTGGCGAACCGGCTTGGAATGGGCCTCATTCGCGGGGAACTTGAAGACCTTTCATTCCGGTATCTCGAGCCGGAGGCGTTTTTCGAGCTGCAGAAGAAGATCAGCTCGAAGCAGAAGGTCTTCGACAAGTTTTTGGTCGAAGTGCAGGACATGATTCGCGGCAAGCTGGTCGAGAACGGCATTCCCGCCGAGGTGCAGGCGCGCATCAAGCGCCTCTACTCGCTGCACCAGAAGATTCAGAAGCAGCAGCGGACACTCGATCAGGTCTACGACCTGCTTGCGGTGCGCGTGGTTACCGACACGGTAAAAAATTGTTACGCGGCGCTGGGCGTGATTCATCAGATATGGCGTCCCGTTCCCGGGCGATTCAAAGATTACATCGCCATGCCGCGGCCCAACCTCTACCAGTCGCTGCACACCGCCGTGATCCATTCCGGGCAGCCCTTCGAAACGCAGATCCGTACGCAGGAAATGCACCGCATCGCCGAGCAAGGTGTGGCGGCACACTGGAAGTACAAGGACGGCCGCGCGGAAACGGCTTCCTCGCCCGACGATCAGCGCATCATCTGGATGCGCCACCTGATCGAGTGGGTGCAGGAGATGCAGGAGCCGAGCGAGTTTCTTTCGACGCTGCGCGTCGATCTGTATCCCGAAGAGGTCTACACCTTCACGCCCAAGGGGCGCGTGGTGGTGCTGCCGCGAGGCGCCACGCCCATCGACTTTGCCTATGCCGTGCATACCGAGGTTGGCCACCAATGCGCGGGCGCGAAGGTGAACGGCGAAATGGTTCCGCTGCGCCACGCGCTGGCCAACGGCGATGTGGTGGAAATCGTTGCCCAGAAGGGGCACGCGCCGTCGCGCGACTGGCTCTCGATCGTGCATACGTCGCGGGCGCGCAGCAAGATCCGCCAGTGGATCCACCTGCACGAACGCGAAGAGGCCACGGAAGTGGGGCGGCGCCTGCTCGAGAAGGAAGCGCGCAATTCCGGGTTGAGCCTGAAGAAAATTCCCGATGCGGACTGGCAGCGGGTGGCTTCCGAATACGGCTGCGCTCGAATTGAGGATCTGCATGCGGACCTCGGTTACGGCAAATGGTCTGCCCGGCAAGTGCTGGCCAAGGCCAGCGGCCAGGCTGTTCCGGAAGCGGGGCCGGAGGAAAAGCCGAAGCTCGCCACAACTGTCAAGCGGATGCTCGGTATCGACGACGCGGCAATTCTGGTGCGCGGGCATGGCGACTTGATGGTCTACCGGTCGAAATGTTGTAACCCGATTCCGGGCGACGATATCGTCGGCTACGTGACGCGCGGCCGCGGGATCGCCGTACACAGCAAGATCTGTCCGAACGTCGAGAATCTTCTCTACGAAGCGGAGCGGCGCATACCCGTCGAATGGGCCGATGCGACGCAGGCCACCTTCCCGGTCCGTCTGCGTATTTTTACGGAGGACCGCCCCGGGATGCTTGCGGGTATTACCAGCGTGATCAGCGACACCGGCGCGAATATCCGCACGTTTGAGAGCGGCGGGGAAGATAACACGCGCGCGCGCATCGAAGTGGCGCTGGACGTCCGCGATCGAAAGCAATTGGAACAGATTCTGGCCGGCATCAAGCGTATCCCCGGCGTATTCGATATCGAACGCGTTTACAACGTCTGATCCAGCCGCCAGACCGTGTTGCTTGGGTTACACGCCTCCCGCAGCAAACCCCGATTACCTGCCAAATTCACTAGAATAAAATAGATGTGGAAAGCCGCGTCAAGGCGTGTTGCTCGGTCCGGATCGTTCCGCTTTCTTGCGCCCGCTGCGTTGTACGCGATTACTCTGCTTTTCGCAGGCTGCCACCACGAGATTCTGGTCGACACCGCACCGCTCGATGCCGCCGGCATGAATTATGACGCCATTCAGCAGGCGAAAACTCTGAAGATCACCACCGCGGAAGTCGGCGAGCTCGCCAAAGCGAAGCAAGGCGGACTTTCCGACGAGAACGCCGTCAAGATACTTCAGATATTTCGAACCCAGGGGCAGCCCTTCACCGCTGGCGCAACCATTGCGGGACTGATCCGGGCCGGCCTCGACGAGCCTACAGTCGTGGAACTGGCCAATCTGAACCAGCTAGGATTGGCCGCCGGCGAACTGGAAGCGATGCGGCTCGCCGGCCTTTCCGACGAGACGATTGTCGAAGTAGCTCGCCGCCGCGCGGAGGGCAAGACGGTTTTGTCCGGCGCCTCGCTCGCGGACATGAAGAATGCGGGCTTGCGTGA
>JBEKTG010000050.1:0-11959 GCA_049516275.1 Candidatus Acidiferrales bacterium | reverse complement strand
GCGGGAAAGAAAAAGGCTCGCCGGGATTCCTCAGAGGGAAATTCTCGAAGCGCGTGACGTAGAGATCGAGATCGCCGTCGCTGTCGTAGTCTACAAACGTCACGCCCAGCACGAGTCCATCCACATGAAGGCCCGCCGCGTCCGTTACATTCTTAAAGGTGCCGTTGCGCTCATTGTGATAGAGAGCTACGCCATCGGCGGAGCTCACCACGAGATCGAGGTAGCCGTCGTTGTCATAGTCACCTATGGCGCAACCGGTTCCCTGCCCGTGGAATTCCAGCTTTGCGGACTTCGTGGAGTTGATGAACCTCCCATCGCCGTTATTGCGGAATAGCATGGCGTTTCCCGCGCCGTCGCCATTCACGAGGAAGATGTCGGGTTTACCGTCGCCGTCATAATCGAAGACGCAGGCGCCGCTTCCCAGAAAGCCAGCCAGCGAAGAGGCGTTTTGATCTGAACCCGCAGCGCCAAGGCCTTTGTCAGCATGAACGCGCGACGAATTTCTTTTCGCTCCGGAGTGCGCTGCGTCGAAGGGTGCATCCGGAAGGCCGGACGCGGAGGTTACGTCCACAAATCTAATGGGAGCAGCCGGGGGGACTTTCTCGACTTCCCTCGGCAATTCCTGGGCGCGGGAGTACTTGCCTTGCAGGCCATAGGCGACGCTGATGGGTTCGCTGAGGTTGTCCGAGGTGAGGTGGCGAAATCGATTCAAATGGGCTAAAGCGGTGTCGATGTCTCCCGCGTGTTGCGCCATGTCCGCGAGGCCAAGTTCGGCGGACGCGTGAAGCGGATTGAGCTTCAGAGCATTCGAGTATGCGGAGGCCGCCTGCGAATACTGCTCATTCCTCGACAGGAGTTCGCCAATGAAGTACTGCGTGTCGGCATCGTTCGGATCGAGGGCCGCGGCTTTCTGAAAGTCCTGGAGCGCGTCTTTGTTTGCGCCCAGGGCCTTCTCGACCAAACCCAGATTGAACCAGACGCGAGGATTTTTGGCATCCTTGCTCGTGGACTTCCCGAGCACGCGGCGCGCGTCGTCGTATTGACGCATGTACAGAAACGCGATGCCCATGTTCATGCAGCCGACGTCGGAGGCCGTGTCCATGATGCAGGCGCTCTGAAATTTGGGCACGGCGGCGGTGAATTGCTGGCGTTCCATCAGGGCGAGACCGGTGTTGTTGTCGCGGATGGCCTGCACACGCGGGCTGGAAGGGGCGGGCTCGGCGCCAGCAGACTCGCTCGCCGACGCTTTCGGGGCGGCTGGATACTTCCGCTGCTGGCCGGCGCCCGCGAAAGCGCACGCGAGCACGCACACCGGAGCCACGATGCGCGAAAAACGCTTCATAAAAGCTCCGACCCCCCAAAAGGCTTGACGGGTTGCAGCGATGTTGCTCGAATTGGGGCACGAAGAGGGATTCTTCCTCGCTGCGCTCGTTCAGAATGACAACGAAAGACAAGGACGAAGCCATTGTTGCCACACAGGTTCATAAAACTCCGCAACAGAAACCGCCCACGCTCTGCCCCACTCTAAAGTTGCCGGGATTCGTAAGATTGGGTGACGAGGGGCGGAGTTGGCCGCCTCAAAACTTCCACGCGGGAAAATTTCGCAAACCGTGCCTGGGCGGACACCTTCAGAATGCGGATGCGCCCTTGGGAACTGTGGCCTTCACAAAGGCGAGTACTTCATCCAGCCTGGACATGGCCCGCGCACCCACCTTCGTGCAACAGAGCGCCGCGCAGGCGTTGGCGAAAATCCCGACTCGCTCGAGGTCCCAGCCCTGCAGCAGGCCGTAGGACAAACCTCCCATGAATGCGTCGCCCGCGCCGGTGGTGTCCACGACGTTCACGCGAAAGGCCGGAACCTGCACGCGCTTTTCCTTGGTGGCGATCAGGCAGCCATCCTCGCCTTCGGTGATAGCGACGACTTTCGGGCCAAGGTTCAGGAGCTGGTCCGCCATGCGGTTGTAATCGGTGACTCCGGTCATCTCGCGGGCCGCCGCTTTGCACGGTTTCAGGACATCGACGAGCTTGAGCGCGTCGCAGAGTTCTTCCTGCTTGCCGAGGTTCATCTGGGCGAAGAAGCGGGGCGTAACGTCCATGTCGAAAAATATCCGGACGCCGGCGTCTTTGGCGATCTTCATCGCTTCCTTGAGCGGAACGATCGGCAATTGCGAGGCCTCAGTATGGAAATGCTTGGCGCCCTTGATGTGGCTGGCGAAGCGGTTCTTCACATGCAGAACGGATAGCTTGCCTGTGACATTGGGGAACATGTAGATGCAGCGCTCGCCGCCGGGATTGACGGGAATCCAGGTGAGCGCGGATCGCTCCCCGCGCACGACTTCCACGCCGCTCAGGTCCATGCCGTCTTCGGTGAAGGCCTTCTGGATGATGCGGCCGTTCTCATCGTCGCCGATGAGGCCGAGCCAGCCGGTGCTGGTGCCCAGCCGCGCTACCTGCGTGAGCATATTGGCCGTCACGCCGCCCGCGTGGATTTCCATTCTGGTCGCGTTGATTTTTTCTTCCGAGCCAAGAAGCCGGGGAACGATCGCGAAAAAATCTACGGCGCAACTCCCAATACCGACCACGTCCACTTTCGGGGGCATAAGGTCCTCAAAGAGATTTCGTTAGCTCGTCTATATTACCTGTTCCTCGAAATTTCGCCACTAATAGCTGACGAAGAACTCCCCCACTGCGACGGCGCCTGCTCCCGTGAAGTTAATTCGCGTTGCTGTGCGGGGTGGAGCGCGTCATCAGGTCGATGAATTCGCGGTAAAACTTGGCTGGGTCGAGGTCTTCCTGGACATTCACGAGCGGTTCTGACGTCGGCGGCTTTTGCCCGCTGGCCCAGGTGAGGGTGTCGCCGTAGGTGGGTCCGGGATCGGTGGATACATCCATATGGAGCCTGGTGGAGCGGCTGACGATGGTTGGGTCGAGCCACGCCAGGGCGGCTAGTTCGTCCCAGAGATAGTCTTCCTGCTCGTACTTCGCTGCGTATTGCGCCGCGGGATTCTTCGATTGCGCCAGTTGGGCGATCAGGCCCTTGGTCATGCGCGTCTTCACGGAAATATCGACTGTGGTCACCGTGATTCGAGGCCACGGGGCTCGCAGCACTCGGTGCGCGGCTTCGGGGTCCATCCAGAAATTGAATTCGCGATGCGGGGCGGCCACAAATTCAGGGTCCTGCGTTTGGGGGTGGATGCTGCCGCCCATCACCACAAGTTCCCGGCTCAGCGCGGCGAACTGGGGATCGATGGCCTGCGCCAAGGCCAAATTCGTGAGCGGTCCGCCCGCGTAAATCGTGACCTGATGGGGATACGCGCGCACCACGCGGATCAGAAAGTGAGCGGCGTCTTCGGTGGCAGGTTTTATCGTGGGCTTCCCTTCCGGCATCGCCGGAATCTCCCAGGGGCCGTGGACGGGCTGGCCGTAATTCCAGGCGCCCTGATAGGGTACTTTGCCATAACGCCCTTCCCAGTTGGCGGTGCCCTCTTTTGTGCGCGCGATCGGAAATACGGCGCCCGGCACCACGGGAATGCCGGTTCTGCCGATTATCTCGAGTAGGCGAAGGGTGTGCGCCACCTCTTCATCGCGCCACTGATCCCCGGTGACCACGGTAATGCCGAGCACATCGGTCAGTGGCGAGTTCACGAGTAGCGTGATGGCCTGCATGGCTGTGCCGCCGGGGCCGGCGGCGTCCTCATCGATGATCACCTTCCGCTTTTGCTGGCTGGACAGCGATCCG
This sequence comes from Candidatus Acidiferrales bacterium, assembly GCA_049516275.1. GTDB lineage: Bacteria > Acidobacteriota > Terriglobia > Acidiferrales > UBA7541 > Palsa-295. The sequence continues at coordinate 8,220 of JBEKTG010000050.1, read as the reverse complement.
GTGGAGAGAAGCGTCAGTAGACAGACCAGAGAGATCCGGGCGCAGATACTTTTCAAAAGCGAGGCCTTCCTTGGAACTTCGCACCCATGGGATTCTCAGGACGCGGCGATGCCTGTGGCAACAAGATCAGAGCCGCGCCTCTCGATGACGATCTTCGGCAAAGGACGCGGCGGGGGTCCCGTCAGCACGGAACCATCGGCCACCGAAAACGCTCCGCCGTGACATGGGCAGTTCAACCGATTCTCCTGCGCCTGATAGAAAACCGGGCACGAGGCGTGGGTACACAGGCGGCTGTAGGCGACGTAGTCCTCGGCCGCCGGGCGCAGCAAAATGCACGGTTCGACATCGGTGGGATAGGTGAAAATCTTCGACCCGCCCACGGGAATCTCGCCGGCCTGCGCTATGACTCGCGGCGGGAAATTGCCCGAGAGTCTGGCGCGAAGGAACATCACCGCACCACCGGCAAGCGCGGCGATACCTGTGAACGTCAGGATTTTCGTGAACTGCCGCCGGGGAAGCTTTGGATCGTTTTCAGCCGGAATGAACGTTTCCTTTCAATTTCACAGCTCGGGTTGCTTCACGTATCCCGAACATTCAAGCACGGGAAGCCGGGGATACTTCGGAAATCTTGGATCCGAGGCCGAGCGCTGGCAAAGGAAGAAGTCGGACCCTTTCGCCGACTCCACGCGCCGCGCAAAGCTGCAAGTGAGGCACAGCCCTGGTGCGAAGCGAGTGCTTTTGGGATCGCGCTCCGGATTCACACCGTAGGATACCGCATTCCCGAAAATGGGCAGGGTGTGTTTGCAGCGAAATCCTGCTGCGAGCGAAACGCGGCCTCAGGCGAGGTGCCCGAGCTGTAAGCGAGTTTGCAGCATATGGATGATGGTCTCGCGCGCTATGACGCCGATGATGTGGCCGTCGGAGATTACCGGCATTTGAGTCACATTCTCGCGTTGCATGCGCTCGAGCAGGCCCAGAACAGGTTCGTCGGGCGCGGCGGACTGGATTTTATCGATGGGGGTCATCGCGGCCTGGAGCGAGGTGTTGTTCCACTCGTCGCGCGGAACGGAGCGCGCCGCATGAATCGTAATCAGACCGACGGGGTTACCCGCGCCCGTCACAATGTGATATTGCTTGCCGGTTCGCAGCACCTCGTGGATATATTCCTCGAGCGACATGTCGCGCGGAACAGTGGGTATATCGCGGTTCATGATGTCTTCCACGCGGACGCCGGTGAGCGTGCTGCGAATGGCCACCTGGGCGAAACTTTCCTGCGCTGCGTTCAACAGGAACCATCCGATAAACGCGGTCCACAGGCCCCCGACCCAGTTGCCGTGGAGCGCCTGCCACACGCCCAGGAAAATCATCAGATACGCCAGCAACCGTCCGGAATTCGAGGCAATGCGGGTGGCTTTTGTAAAGTTCCCGCTGATGGCCCAGACGATTCCCCTGAAAATGCGTCCGCCATCGAGTGGAAAGCCCGGCAGCAGGTTGAAAAGGGCCAGCAGCAGATTGATTTCCCACAGCCACTTCGCCGCGGCGGCGACCATCTCTTCGCCCCGGAAGTAATGCGCCACCAGGAAGAAGCACGCAGCCAGGAACAGGCTGGAGAGCGGGCCGGCAATGGCGATGTTGAATTCCTGCTTCGCCTGTTCGGGTTCGCGCTGGATGCTCGCGAGTCCTCCAAACACGAAGAGCGTGATCGACTTCACCGGGATGCGGTAGCGCAGCGCGACCACGCTATGGCTGAGTTCGTGAAAAACCACCGAGGCGAAAAACAGGACGCTGGTTATGATTCCCAGCGCCCAATGCTGCGCTGGAGTCCAGCCCGGGTGCTGGGAGGTAAACTGCGTCCGCAGGGAAACCGTGATCAGCAGGAAAATGACGAACCAGCTCGGATGAAGGTAGAGCGGAATGCCCAGAACCCGCCCCAGGGGTATGCCGGGAAGATGTTCAGGCTCTGCCATGATGGTCCACTCCGAAGAAACGCAGCTTCCATCTCCGCAATTCGTGATGGACCCGCGCGTGCCGGGGCGGCGTCAACCACGTCCCCATACTAGGAGCCCTCACCACTTCGCGCAATATCTGACTTCGGGCAGCCGGTTGTTCGATCGCCAGCCAAAGACTAAAGACTATGGAACCCAGGAATCTTGCCGAGGAATCAAGCGTTCGGCAAGGAGTGATTGGGATATGCTGCCGAAGGGATGGCAATGGCGTTCGGTGACGGGTATCGCCGTGATCGACGACGAATTGCAAACTCTGCTTTGAACAGGAACAATGAATTGTGACGTTCCGCACCAAACTTTTTCTGATCTTTACGTTGGCCCTCCTGCTCTGCGTGGGATCGGTAGGCGTAGGCGTTACAGCGGTGACTCGCCGCACCCTCGACCAGCGAGACCATCAATACGCCGATGGGGCTGTCGCGCAATTCAAACGGGAATTCGGGCGGCGCGAAGTGGAAGTCGCGCACCAGGTGCAAGGAATCGCCGATGCGGAAAGCATCGTGCGTATGGCGATCGACCTGAGCCGCCCGCAACCGGATGTTTCTCTTTACGCGAATGACGCGAGGGGCGTAGCGCAGTCCCGCCAGCTTGATTTCCTCGACTTTGTGGGCAGCGATAGCTCCATCGTTTCCTCCGCGGAATGGCCGGGGAGGTCGGGTAACAAGCTGAACTGGGTGACCGAACCAGTGGATTGGCCTTCGCTGGGCGCGTTTCTGACGAGGATAGACACCCCGACTGGACCATGGCTGGGGATCACGGCGGTCTCGCTGGTGCGGGTGGGCGACAAAAATCTATATGTGGTCGGGGGGCAGCGGCTTGGCGGGGACTTCCTTGCATCGCTCGCTCTGCCGGCGGGGATGCGCGCCCTGCTGTATCAGAATCTCTCACCGAACTTTGAGCCCTCGAATTTGATCGACGAAACGGGACCCGTTTTGCAAGCGGAGCGCTTTGCCCCTTTCATCGGGATGGTGAAACAGCAACCGGGCGAACAACGCTTTCAGATCGCCTGGACCAAGAATGCGGCGACTGTCGAAGAATTTCACACGCTTTCGCTCGCGGGGCGGAACAAGGAACTGGCCGGCGTGCTGCTTGTGGGAAGTTCGCGGGCCGAAGTCGTGACGCTCGAGCGGAGCATTCGCCTGCTCGCGATTGGCGTGGGCGCGCTAGGGATACTTCTGGGCGTTCTCATCAGCTGGTGGGGGGCGGCCGGCGTGACGCGGCCCGTGTTGAAGCTGGTCGAAGGAACGCGGGAGATCTCCGCGGGTAAGTGGGACGCACGCGTGAGCGTTCGCGGCGGAAGTGAGATTGCGGAACTGGCTCGGGCGTTCAACCAGATGACGCAGCACCTGACCGAGGAACGGCAGAGGATGATCCAATTGGAGCGCGTGGCGGCCTGGCGCGAAATCGCGCGACGGCTGGCGCAGGAACTTGGCGAAGCGATGTCCCGGCTTCAAGGAACGATCGAGGAACTGCAGTCCGCAGGCGGGATTCACGATTCGGCCGGAACGTTGCTTTCGGAAATTCGCGCGATGAAAGAGATCGTGGGGCGCTATGGCGATTTCTCCAGAATGCCTCCGCCGGTATTCGCGCCGGTCAACCTGAACGACATCGTGAAAAGCGTGGTCAAGCTTTTTGCGCCGCAATTCAGCGCCGTGGGGCGGCCGCCGGTCAATCCCGAGGTTCATCTGGACGAGGAACTGCCTGTAATTCAGGCAGATGCAGGGCTGCTGCACCGCGCGCTGGAAAATCTTGTTTTGAACGCAATGGACGCCATGCCCGCGGGCGGGGTGCTGATGATTCGCACGAGCCACCAGAATGGCGACGTGCAACTGGAGGTTTCCGACACCGGCTCCGGGCTCAGCGCGGAGGAGAGCGAGCGGCTTTTCACTTCGTCCTGCACGACAAAGCAGCATGGCACGGGGCTGGGCCTTGCGGTCGTGCAGTCGGTGGTAAGCGATCACGGCGGACGCATTACGATGGAAAGCGAAACGGGCGTCGGCACGTCGTTTCATATCACGCTTACCGGTAAGCCGCCCGCGGGGCGGATCAGCGGGAAAGACTCAAGCGTCCTGCGGCCGCCCGCACACCTTCTTCAAAACGAGATGCGTGGGCAGGTAGACCACGATGACCATAAATAAGAAGCTGATCGCCACATGGACGGGCGGCGGCCCCCAGGAGCGATGAAAGAAGGGGTCGGTGAATGCGAAATTCATATTTTTGGCAGGAGAAGTAAATCGCGAGGCAATAAAGACGAGCAACGCGATCAATGACTGCAGAGCAAACCCCCGCCGATCGTAACCTGCGCGATGCAGCGTCCATAAAAACAGCGGCGGCATCACGATGTGAAAGAGAGAGAGGAGCCGGACCCACAACGGGTAGCGCGCATCGAAGAAATATTCGGTCCCTCCGAGCAGGTGCCGCCCGAGAAGAAGCCGCCAGGAAGCGTCAAGGGTCCACACCAGATCGACGAGCAGAGAGGAAACTGCCTGACTGGAAATCAGAAGGCGGCTGTCGGCCCAGAAGCCGATACACGTGAGCAAAACGGCGATGTCACAGAGTTGAAGGAAGTTGGAAGCGCCCCAGGTGCGCCAGTAAGCGGGCACCCAAACGAGCAGCCAAGCGAGAGATGCCCATCGCAACAAGACAGGAAATTTGGCGGGGCCGGATCGGAGAGGCACGATTTTTCGCCGGAGAACCGGCGGCCATCGTATCAAACACGCGGGACAAAACCTAGGTGGCTACAGGACCTAGGTGGCTACAGGTCTGGCGGCGGGGACGCTTATGCCAGGGGCCGTGGCACCCGATGAGCGCGCGCCGCGCTTATTTTCGTAGAGGGCACGGTCGGCGGCTTCGATCAATTCCTTGGATGTCTGGCCGAGTTCGTATTCCTTCCATCCAGCCGAAAATTCCACGGGGACCATTTTGCCGGCTATCTCCGCCTTGAAGGTAACGAGGCGGTCGAGCACGTGATGGAGCTGATGAGTATCGCATTCCGGGAGAAGCAGCATGAATTCGTCGCCCCCGAGGCGCACTGCCAGATCGGAGCCGCGAATGGCGCGCGTGATGTGTTCAGCAAAGGCTCGCAGGACCGCATCCCCCGCGGGATGGCCGTGGCTGTCGTTGATTTGCTTGAAGCTGTCGAGGTCCAGGAGGAGCAGGGTGAGCGCGGTGCCCTTCCGCTGGCAGCGATTGACTTCCGCTTCGACGCGGGGTTCCGCGAAGCGACGGTTGTAGAGACCCGTGAGCGGGTCAAACATGGCCATGCGGTAGAGAGCTTCCGAACTGGCCTGCTTCTGCTGGATTTCCGCGCAAAGGTCTTTGATTCGGAACTGCTGCCAGAGTGAGTAGACGTTGAAAAGAAGCACCAGGCCGACCAAGCCCCTGACAGCGAGGTTTACGTTGAACTGCAGGAACTCATCCTCGCGAAGCAGCGTGGGAAGCGTGAAGGATACGATGGTGCCGGTCAGCAGCAGGACGATCACGACGGTGTTGGACCAGGACCACCAGTTACGGGTCTGAATTTTCCGGAGATCGGATTGAATTGCTTGTGTGTAGGACTCGATCGATTCGGCGCGTTGCTGGCCGGGCCTCGCTTTGGTTTCGTTCAACAATTCAGGTGCTCCCCTGCGCGACGGCGGGAATTACAGACGATGGCCCGCCCCGGGTATCAGAGGCTTTCGCAATTTTCACGACGCGGTGCGGCGTGAACTCTGAAAAAAGAACTTCCGAGGGAAGACAGCCAGCGTTTCGTCTCTTGAATGGCCCTGGGGAATAAAATAATGCCGCGCGCGGACGCCGTCCAGAACTGGCGAATGCTCGGTGTTCGAACCGTTACCTGTACGAGCCTGTACCAATCGGTTAGGGACGAAGGGGATGTCGTTAGAGCTTTTGCTGGCTGGGCCGTGCCGCGCATGCGAAAATCCGTGCCTGATGAAATCCATCCCCACTCTGATTGCGGGCGGTGCCGTGGCGGCGGCCGGGGTGTTCGCATGGGGCGCCGTAGCGCCATCCGCGCAACTCTTTGGGCCGACGATCCGGCACACGGGGGACACTTCTGCTCTGGCGCTTACGTTCGACGATGGACCGAATCCGGCTATCACGCCCGGGCTGCTGGACTTGCTCGACCGGCACGCGGCCCGGGCCACCTTTTTCCAGATCGGCGAGCGGATTCGCGCGTTTCCCGCGCTTTCAGGAGAGATTGTGAAGCGGGGCCACGCCGTGGGAAACCATACCGACACGCATCCGAGGCTGACATTCCTTTCTCCGGGGCGCATTCGAGAGGAGCTTGCTCGCTGCAACGACGCACTTGCCTCCGCCACCGGCGGGAAAACACGCTGGATGAGGCCACCGTACGGGTATCGAGGGCCGCAACTCGAAGCGGTGCTTCGGCAGCAGGAGGAAAGGGCGCGGGTTGTGATGTGGTCGAGATCGGGACGCGACTGGAAGCTGCGGTCCTCTGAGAGCATGATTCAGCGCTTGCGCCATGTGCGCGGAGGGGATATCGTCCTGCTGCACGATGGCGATCATCGGACGCCGGAGGGCGATCGGCGTCACACGATTGCCGGGCTTGCATATTGGCTTCCCCGCTGGAAAGATGCTGGTATACGCTTGGTGAGCCTCGATGAAGTGGCGCAGGCCGGATTCGCCGGATAGGAACGAATGGACGAAAAGCGATTTTACGACGAAAAAGAAGAAACGAAACAGATCCCGCTGACGTGTCCCCATTGCCGCCAAGAGGGCACATTTCCTGTGCGATGGATCGTGAGGAACAAGAAGGCCCAGATGCCGGGCGGGGCCAATGATCAGGATCGCCAGCAGTTTGCCAAGGCTCGCTCTTACATGGTGCGGGTCGACAATATGGTCGCCTGCCGCAACATTCGCTGCCGGAAGAGGTTTGATCTAACGGGACAGACTGTGTTCCTGATTTAGGCATCCCGCCTCGCGAGCGAGGCATCCCTAGCACCTAGAAACGGGGAGGGTCCATGAAGATCAGCCGGCTGCATCGAAACTTCATCGGCATGCTGCTTTCCTTGGTTTCGTGCGTGCCGCTGCTTGCGCAAGACGCCGGACCGCTTCCGTCCACCCCTCCGGCTTCGTCTGAGCTTGATCCCGCAAAACCCCCGCGTCCCGCTCCGCCTCCGGCTGCGCCTGCGACGGTTCAGACGACCGCAGTTGAGACTAAGCCACCGGCTAAAATCGAGGTGCCTACCGGGACGCACATTCCGCTCGTTCTGCATAACGGAATCTCGACGCGCAGCGCCCGGCCAGGCGATCCCGTTTATTTCGAGACCCTCTTTCCGGTGATGATCGATGGCCGCGTGGCCATTCCGGCAGGAACCTACATAAGCGGTGAAGTCACGGAGTCAAAGCGGCCGGGGCGCGTGAAGGGCCGCGCCGAGTTGGGGGTTAAGTTTACGACCATGATTCTGCCCAACGCGTACATGGTGAATTTGAACGCGTCTCCGGGCGGAGCCGCCGGCACAGGCGGCGGTGAGACCATGGATAAGGAAGGGAAAATATCCGGGGACAGCGACAAGGCTTCCGATATAGGTACCATCGCAAAGACAACGGGCGCCGGAGCGGGCATCGGCGGCCTTGCGACGCAGAGCGCGAAAGGTGCGGGGATCGGAGCAGGCATAGGCGCGGCGGCTGGAATCGCGGCTGTTCTGATGTCGCGCGGGCCTGAAGCGGAATTGCCGCGCGGTTCAACGCTCGACGCGGTGATCAACCGCCCGATTTTTCTGGATTCCGACAAGGCGCAATTCACGGGTCCGGGTCAGGCCTCGACGCTCCCGGGACCTCCGAACCGCGAGCCGCAGCGCAACCGGATGCCGTTTTAGCCCGATCGCGTTACGTCAGTATCTTGCTGATTTACGTTCGGTGGATTCGAAACGGAGCGGGGAGAAGGCTTGGGTATCGAGTGTTGTTCGTCCGTCGATGACCCATTCCTTGACTAGCTTCGCCGTGACCGGGGCGAGAAGGATCCCGTTGCGGTAGTGACCCGTCGCCAGAATCAGTCCCTCTACATTTGTTAAGCCGAGAATCGGAAGATCGTCCGGTGTGCCGGGACGCAGTCCCGACCACGTTTCGAGGATTTCCGATGCGCCGAGATCCGCGCACAGCTCTAGGCCAGCCTCGACGATCTTTCGTATCCCACCCGCGGTGACGCCCTTATGGAAACCTACATCCTCCGAGGTGCTTCCGGCCACGATACGGC
>JBEKTG010000049.1:0-11968 GCA_049516275.1 Candidatus Acidiferrales bacterium | reverse complement strand
GTGACTCTTGGCATGGCCTTCACGGGCCAGGTCCTCAGATTTGATCAGGACGCCTACTGGGGCTTGGGAATTGGCGCCTCGATCGCCAGCCGCGTGCCGCTGATGGGGCCCTCGGTCGTTCACTTGCTGCTGGGCGGTCCGATCATCGCCGGGGCCACCCTTTCACGCTTCTTCGCTCTCCACGTGTTCGTCGTCCCCGGACTTCTCATTGCCTTCGTGGCCGTCCATCTGCTGATGGTCGTTAAATTGGGCATCAACGAGTGGCCCGTGCCCGGTCGCGTGGTACGGAAAGCCACATATATTAAGGAGTACCACGAGCTAACGAAAAAAGACGGCATACCCTTCGTCCCGGCCGCCGTCTGGAAAGACCTGTTTTTTGGCGGCTTCATACTCCTCTCGATAGCGGTCTGCGCCGCGTATTTCGGTCCTTTTGGCCCCTCGGGTCCGCCGGACCCCACCATCATTCAAACGGCGCCGCGCCCGGATTTTTTCTTCCTGTGGCTCTATGCGGTGCTCTCGCTCTTGCCGCCGTCGATGGAAACGCCCGCGTTGCTCATTGGGCCGGTGGTTGTAATTCTCGCACTCCTACTCTTGCCTTTCGTTTTCGGCGAAGGGGAGAAAAGCTGGCGCCGCAGACCTGTCGCTGTGCTCACGATCCTGCTCGTGGCGGTTGCGATGGGTACGTTCACGCGCCTCGCGGGAGACGCCCCGTGGAGTCCCGTCATGGACGCGTGGAGCCGCATCCCGATTCCGTCCGAATTTCTCCAGAAGCGCTCGGCCCTAGAGCGCCAGGGCGCCCTGGTTTTCCAGCTGAAGCAATGTCACAACTGCCACTCGCTCGACGATCAGGGCGGCAAGCGCGCCCCCGCCTTGGACTCCGTAGCCCTTCGGCAGACGCAGGACCAACTCATTCGCCAAGTCATCCAGGGCGGCGGCAACATGCCCGCCTATGGCAAGAACCTCAGCCCCGCTGAGACCACGGCCCTAGTAGCGTTCCTCGAAACGTTGCATCCCGAGGGGCAATCGCCGGCCCGGGACGCCTCGCGTGCCATCGCGCTGGGAACCGTGCAGGGAACGGAGCAGGGAACCGAGCCGCGAACCGATCCGCCAGCTGAGCGGGAAGGTCCGACCGCGGGCCACCCGTAGCGCTGCACAACCGCTGCTATGACGCCCGACACTCAAGCCATCGTCGAATCCTGGTCCCCTCCCATAGGGGTCAACGTGGCTCTCGCTCTGGCGACTCTGGTCTACGTGCGAGGCTGGCTTAGTCTTCACGGCGCTTTCCCCAAACTGATTTCAGCGTGGCGCCTCGCGGCATTTTTGGCGGGAATCGCTTCCGTGTGGATCGCCATCGCATCTCCGCTGAACGCCTTCGATGACGTGTCGCTAACCGTCCACATGACGCAGCATCTTTTGCTCATGGCCATCGCCCCCGCTCTCATTTTGCTAGCTGCCCCGGCGCTGCCGATTCTCAGGGGACTGCCGCAGTCGATTGTCCGCATGGCAGTGGCGCCGGCTCTGCGATGGAACCCGGTGAAATGGTTGGGACGTTCCCTCACCAACCCCGCAATTTGCTGGCTGGCTGCCGCACTCGCGTTGATCGGTTGGCATATCCCTGCGGTGTTTGATCTGGCGTTGCGGTGGAGCTGGCTCCACGAACTCGAGCACGCCAGCTTTTTCGCCGCCGGTCTCCTGTTCTGGTGGCCGGTGATTCAACCCTGGCCAAGTGTCGCGCGCTGGCCTCGCTGGTCCATCCCTCTGTACCTGTTTTGCGCCACGCTGCCGTGCGACCTGCTTTCCGGATTTTTGGTGTTCTGCGATCGTGTCGTCTACTCGTCGTATCTCTCTACCCCGAGCCCCTTTAATATCTCGCCTCTCCAAGACCAGCAATTCGCGGCCGCCCTGATGTGGACCTGCGCAACCATCATCTTTCTGTTACCGGCAGTAGTCGTCACCATGCAGCTCCTCTCGCCCCAGCAGGAATACTCGCCAACGGCCGCCGAGGCGGAGTTTCCCGGAATTGCATCGGAGTCACTCCGTGAGTCAGGGTTGGAGGTCGTCTAGAGATGGCAACCGAGCCCACAATTGCCGCGTTCAATGCCACGGTCAATGTCGCGCCCGGCGCGCGCCAGATCCGGTCGTTCCACCTCTTCGCCGTAGTTTCCGATTACTGGGCGTTGACCAAGCCCGAAGTAAATTTCCTGATCCTAATCACCACCTTTGCCGGCTTCTACCTGGCCTATCCCTCCAGCGTCAGTGGCTTCTCCTTTGCGCTCCTGATTCGCACACTTTTGGGTACGCTGCTGGTAGCCAGCGGCACCGCCGCGCTAAACCAGTTCATCGAACGCCGCTTCGATGCCCAGATGCGTCGCACCGCAAGACGCCCGCTCGCGGCAGGGAAGCTCAACCCAGCAGGAGCCCTCTGCTTCGGAATCCTGCTGTCGGCAACCGGTGCATTCTACCTGGCGGTAGCTGTCAACCCATTGGCCAGTCTGCTCGCCGTCCTGACGTGGGCGAGCTACCTGTTCATTTACACGCCGCTCAAGCGAAAAACGCCGTTATGCGTGTTGATAGGAGCGTTCCCCGGCGCCATGCCTCCGTTGATCGGATGGGCGGCCGCCCGCGGGCGCCTCGACCCGGAAGCCTGGGTGCTCTTCGCCATGGTCTTTCTGTGGCAGTTCCCGCACTTTATGGCCATTGCCTGGATGTATCGCGAAGATTATTCCCAAGCGGGATACCTCGTCCTGCCGAAGGGGGATCGCAGGGAAACTTTCGTCTTCTGGCAAAGCTTCGTTGTTTCGTTGTCGCTGATACCGCTAAGTTTGATCCCGGCGATCGCCGGCGAATCAGGCCTCGTCTATTTAGCAGGCGCTCTTATCTCTGGCGCCATCTTCTGTTACTACGGCGCGCGCTTTGCTTTTTGCCGATCGAATGCCGCGGCCCGGCAGTTGCTCTCCGCTTCGATCGTCTATCTCCCCGCTGTTTTTATCCTGCTGATGCTCGATAAAACCCGATAAACGATAAACCATGAACGATGACACTCGATAAAAAATGATTCCCATCCGCATGTCTTCGTTCAATTCCGCCACCCTCACCGCCCTGGCCGCTATTTTCGGCTCCCTGGTGGGTGCGTTGGGTTCCAGCATCGGCGCGTGGATCACCCAGCGGCATCAGGGTCGCAGCGAGCTGCTTGCAAAAAAGATCTTCCACCGTGAGCAGTTGTATTCGGATTTCATCAGCGAAAGCGCCCGCCTTCTCGTGGACGCCGCCGAACACAACGTGAGCGATCCCAAAAATCTGATTCCCGCCTATGCCCTGTTGAGCCGCATCCGTTTGAGTTCCTCCCCGGAGGTGCTGGCGACTGCCGAGGAAGTCATAAGAGACACCGTCAAAACGTACGCGCAACCGAACCTGACCCCCGAGCAACTCGAACTCAAAGTGATGAATGGTGACGATCCCTTGCGAAAGTTCAGCGAAGTCTGCCGCGCCGAACTCGACTCCATCCAAAGCCAGATATGATCTCGGCTAAGTAGTCGGGATTTCGGGCTCGAAGGCTTTCCGCTTTGGCTTACCGCAATTCGATCACTGTGACGCTGGCCTTGGGAAATGTATGCGAAAAAGCCGAGCCGCTGGCCGCTTCCTTAATATCCTGCGGAATCACGGCCTCCGGATTGGCGTCATCGTTGCCCACATAGATGTCCCGCGCGGAGAGGACCTTCCCGGTAGCCGAGTGCAGCGTGAAGCCCCGCAGTTCGATGTTGGCCGTGATGTCGCGATCCAGGCTGCGGTTCACCGCGAACACGGTGATCGCATCGCCGCGGCGGCTGCTAACGCCAACCACGTCAAGATAAGGCACGTCCGCAACATTGGGAACGCGAGGCGATCCGTCCCGCACCTCGTAGCGATCGACATCCACTTTCGTTTCGAGCAGGTTCGCCACGTCCGCATTCGAGTACATGCGCAGCGCCCAATACGTGGGGACGCCATAGGTAATGCCGCGCTTCTCCCACAACCGGCCAAACTCCACGGCCCCTGTCAGGTCTGAAATGGGCGTGAAGTCCGCCACACGGATCAGCGCATTCAGCATCCCGGCCGCGTACAGCGCTCCGCCCATGTTGCGGTACTCCGGAATGTGCGGCGCCGGATAATCGGGCGGCGAGGGCGCAAAGGGCGCGCGGAACAAATTCTCGGTGAGCGCCAGGTTCACGTTCTTCATTCGCGGGTCCGCGTCGATTTGCTTCTTCATGTCCCGCAGCATTCGCTCGATGCCCACCGGCATCGCGAACATCGCTTCAGCGAGGAACTCCGGCGACGCATTCGGCTTCACCACGTGGCTGGAATCCACGACCATATGCGTCGACAAATATTCATAGAATCCCGGCCCGAGCGATAATTGCGCCGCGTTCCAGGCCTCATACCGGTCCGGATCCTGCCCCGTCGCGATGAATTTCGCCCGCGGATCGGCCGCCCGCACCGCCACGCTGAACTCTCGCGTGCGCGCGGCGATTTCTTCCACCGGCGGATAACCGATCTGCCCCAGCCCCCATAATTCGTTGCCAAGCTCCCAGACGAGCCCGCCCGACTTATCTCCCCAGTGAGCGTTGACGTACCTCACCCATGCAACCGCTTCCTCAACCGTCCCGCTGCCCATGTTGAGGCAGATTTGCGGCTGCGCCCCCACCAGTCGCGCGAAGCGCAAAAATTCATCGGTGCCGAATTGGTTGTATTCCGGCTGGCCCCAGGCCGTATTCAGCATGCTCACGCGCTTGTCGAGCGGGCCGATGCCGTCGCGCCAGTGGTAGCCGGAAATGAAGTTTCCGCCGAAGCGCAGCAGCGGCAGCTTCAGCGCCTTGGTCATCTCGATCGCTTCCGGATTCAACCCGTCCACATTGTCGGCAGGGAAGAGCAGCGCCTGATCCACCAGCACGCGCGTGTCGCCCGTGACGGCCACCACAAAATCGGCGGGCTCTCGCGACGCAAGTTGTCCCTTGGAAAGCGCCAGAGTAAATTCGTATCGCTTCCAGCCCTCCACCGTCACGTCGATGGGCGCCTTTGCGAGCACGTCATCAGGATGATTGCGCCGCCGCAAGGAGACTTCGATGCGTTTCTCCCCGCTGATCGGCTTCACCCAGATGCTTCCCGTGTACCGGAGTTCGCGATGCACGGGAGGATAAATGGCCTGCCGCACCCCGGCCTGCTTGCCGGGCAGCCCCATGATCAAAAGCGAGAGCGACGAGTTCGCCGCGTCCCCCCATCTAGGTTCAAACCTCTTTCCCTGCGGGTAAAGAGACTCCCAGGGAATGGGAAGGCCGAGCCTGGAAGACTCGCTCAATTCGGGCCGCCCCTGCACCATATGCGTAACAGCGTCGACGCTCCAAAGGTTCTCCTCGAAGCTAGGATTCTCGATCAGTTGTGCCCAAATCCCCCCTCCGTAAACCGCGCTGCGCAGCGGCTCCATGAACCCGCCGAATATCGTGCGCGGAACGGCGTGAACCACCTTCCGCGCATCAATTTCAATCGTGGCGCTGTGCTGCGCCAACAGACATCTACCGACAAGCATCGTGGCGAACACCATGCAAAGGACGCACGCCACCCGTATGAACCTGCTCCTCTTCGCAATCATGAAGAACCCGCTTCGCTTATTTGCCTGGGTCGCCATCAGGCTGCGCATCGTACTCTGACTCCGGCGCTCGGCACAACGGCCAGCCAATTTTCGTCCAAACCCACCAGGGAACTCTGTCATTTGGAAGGTTTGCATTCGTTCGAACATCTGGGTTAGCATTCAGCTTATAAGGCTGTAACTGTGGGGTTTTTTGATGTTTCTTCCAACGATTTTCCGGCGGATAATTGGTCGGCTTTCCTCCGGTGAAGAGCGCTATTTAACGCGAGGCTGAAAATGAAGACGCAGAAAATGATCCGCCCGGCACGAACTCTTCTCTTGTGCTTCCTGGCAGTCCCGCTTCTAGCCCTGAGCCTCTTCGCGGCGGACGCCACCCTCCGCGGCGTAGTCACCGACGCCTCCGGCAAGCCCGTGCGCGGCGCCATCGTCAAGGCGACCCTCGGTCCCAAAAGCACCAGCCGCTTTACCCAGCAGGACGGTCGCTACGAAATCCCGGTTGTAGCCGGCATATACCAGATGTCGGTAGACGCCTACGGCTACGGCGTAAAGTTCCAGACAAAAGACACCACGCAGCCCGGCGACACCAATTTCTCTCTAGCGCCGAAATGGGACGCCACGAGACTAACCGGCGCGGATATCACTCCGCTGGTCCCCGATGACGCCCAAGGCAAGCTCCTCAAGGGCGCCTGCATCGAGTGCCACGATTTCAGCGTGGTCCTGCACCGCCGCGGGATGACCGCCGAGGAATGGCAGAGCTTCCTTCCCAACATGCCCGCCGGCAAACGTCCGCCGCGCAATTGGAGCCCCGCCGAATCAGCCGCCCTGGGATCGGCCCTCGAAAAATATTTTGGCCCACAATCGCCGTATTTTGGTCCCGAGGCGGAGCCTCCCACGCAGGAACAGATTGCTCACCCTGCTGTAGCCCCTGCCGTATTGAAGGCCACGGTGCGCGAGTATTCCATCCCGACCGGCGTGCAAGCCATTCCCCACACCGTTTTCCTCGACCATGACTCGAGAAACCTATGGTTCAGCGAGATCGGTCTTCGCGCCAACAAAGTCGGCCGCTTCGACATCGCCAGCGAAACATTCGCGGAATTTCCGTCCCCCGTCGATAAGTCCGATCCCCACAGCGGCGTCGTGGGCAAGGATGGACGCGTCTGGATCACGCTCTCCACCCCGGGCCTCAAGATCATTTCCGTCGATCCGGAGACCGGCAAAATCAAGCTGTACACGAATCCCGAGGACAAAGGCACGTCCCACACCATGGTCGTCGACCGCGACGGCAACCTCTGGATCTCCGGCCACGGCACCGATTCCGCCTTCGCCCAGGTCTGGTCTTTCAACGTGCAGACCGAGCAGTTCAAGGCCTACAAAATTCCCGGCCCTCCCGATTACCCGAAAGATTCGCGCGCCAGCTGGGAGAAATTTCCTGGAAACGATTTCATCAAGTACGGCACCTACCATCTGGGTTTTGATTCGAAGGGTATGCTCTGGACGAGCACTCTGGAGATCGGCATGATTTCGCGGATCGATCCGGCCACCGGCGAAGTGAAGACCTATTTCCCGCCGGACGTTCCCGGCATCCGCGGCATGGCAGTCGACGCGCACGACAACGTCTGGTTCGCCGACTATTACCACCACCGCCTGGGCATGCTCGACACAAAGACCGGAAAATACAAGATGTACGAGCCGCCCACGCGAGGTTCCGCCGCCTACGGCATAGTAGCCGACGCGAAAACCGGTTATATCTGGTATGCCGATCAGGCCGGGAACTACATCACCCGCTTCGATCCCGCCACCCAGCAGTTTGCCGAGTACCCAATACCCACGCGCGGCGCTATCCCGCGCTTCATCGACCTCGACAAAGACGGCCGCATCTGGTTCGGCGAGTGGTGGACAGGCAAAATCGGCGTCCTGGATCCAGAAGGCGGAGCCAAGTCGCTAGCCTCAACGCATTAAACAAGGGGGAGTTCTGCAATCGCGGATCGTTCGTAGGGTGGGATTTCTCTTAAATCCTAAGCCTCGGCCTTTCGCTGCTTCAAGCTTTTAGCCTTGGTTTGTTTTTAAACCCTTGCCTTTCATTGTCATCCTGAGCCCATACGCGCGAAGCGCGGATGGATGAGGGACCTGCTTCTTTCTTTTTGCTGTCAGTCATTCCGCTTTTGACGGCTTCGGTGCGCCAGGGCATCGCGCCCCCCGGGAACGCCAATCTCCCGATTGGCGTTGTGTTCACCTCCGCGCCGCGGTCCGCCTCGCCTTGCGTAGCCATTCTGGTGATTCGCCGCCCAAGTGGCGGAGCGCACGTGCAACCCCGCGGTTAACCCTTCGTTTTAACGGCCATCTTCTGCGCCATAAACAGCAGCAGATTCCTGTCTCCCGCATCCATTCGGCTGAGCAGCGTGTGGAAGCGCTGCCACACCCGCGCTCGTTTGCCGGAGGCGCCCCATTCTGCCGCGGCGCCTTTCTCCTGCTTCGGAAGCGCGGGAATTGCCGGCGGATTCTCCCCGTCATAGAAAAGCTGGTAGAGCGGGATTTCCAGCGCCCGCGCCAGCTTTTCGAGTGTCCCGACGGCGGGAACCGTATGCCCATTCTCCACGCGGGAAATGTAGCAGCGAAGAAGTCCCGTCTTCCGCTCGATGTCTCCCTGCGAAAGGTTTTTCTGTTCTCTGATTTGCCGCAGCCGTTCTCCAATGATCATTCTGGCCCCTCTCTGTTTTGATCTTAACGCTCATCCTCTAACTTTGCATTATCCGCCAGCTGGCGAAACCGCTCCTGGCTGTCCCGCAGAGCCTTCTTCGTTTGCACGTGCCCAGTCACTTCCACTTCGAGCGCGCGAACCGTCACCACCAAGTCCCGCTCTTTCCGGTCGACCGCTTCCCGCAGCAGGCTGTGAGTCGCGAGCAGCTCGCCTTCGATCCGCCGCCGCTCCACCACCATGGCCGCGACCACCAGTGTCATCGTTCCGATCACGCCGATAAAAGTATCCAGCAGCACCAGCGAGGTCATCAGGTTCTTAGCGACGAACGACCCGTATCCGTGCAGCGTGCCCCAGATCGCGCTTCCAAACAGGATCAGCGTCGTCCCGGCCGCTTCCAGCTGGCAGAAGCGGAAACCCGCCCAGATTAGGAAGGGAATGCAAAGCCACGCCTGCACGATCTGGTTCTTGTTGAGCGATCCCGCCAGCGGCCCGAAAACGAGCAGAGAAACGAAAATCAGCCCGATGAGCAGCATGGACAACTCGCGCATCTCGCTGCCATCCATCGCGTGATGGGATCCGCGGAGCAGCATGATCAGAAATGGCGCAATCAGCAGGTTTCCCATTCCATGAGCGAGCCACCAGGTGAGCCATCGGAACGGCACATCTCCCGCATGGATCGCTCCCCGGGAATAATCGAAAAAAACGCCGATCGTGGGATTGATCAGCGGCGCGCATATGCACGTGAAAAGCACGAACAGGAACACGCCCTTGGCGGTCTCAAAGGCCTTCGCTCCGTTCGCAAACCTCTTGACGAGATAAGCCCCAGCGAATCCTTCCAGCACGCTGGCAATCGGAATCGAAAAGCTGTTGAACGCCAACCCTGCTCTGGTTGCGTGGTCCAGAAAACATCCCACCAGCACCGCTGGCCACACGCCGTACCCGTAAAGAATGAACGCGGCAAGAGCGATACCCGAGGGCACCCAGATCGGCGTCACATAAGGGTGTACGAACGCCAGCCCCAGGCCAAGCCTGCCCCCGATAAAATAAAAGAGGGTCAGTCCGGCGAGGAACCCAAGCTTTTTGAGTGAGAAATCGCCTAGTCTTCTAAACAAGGAAAAGTTGTTGCCCCGTACCCGGTTAGATCGATGCCCGCCTCGATCCCAAGCCGGTTTTATTAGACCCCTGACTCGCGTTATCCTACCTTTCTTCAACTCCCAATTCAACGAATTTGGCGCAGCAACGGCCCATTCATAAACCTCTATTATCGTGTTGTTTAGCTTCCGTTGACGTACGGGTAGCTAACGTTCGGGTAACCGTTGGCGGTTTTTCCTCGGACTCCGCACCGCCAGGCCGGCCATGTAGAGTCTCTGTAGCAAAGTCGGCCTTGAAACACGCGCAGCCGCGAAACCGGTTCGCCCCGCCGCACGTTTATCATTTTGAACTGGTTTATCGGCTCCATTTAAGTTTAGAATACGCGGCGTTCGTGTGGTCAGGTGTCGCTTTTCTCGGAGGAACTTCGTGCATCGAAAGCAGTTATCTCTTCTGATCGTTTTGGGCCTGTTCTTGGCGGCCGCCGGTTTACTCAAAGCCGCAGCGCAATCGGAGACGGCGCCCTCGGTTCCTCCCGCAGGAGGCACTCCCACCCTCGATTACGATTTCTTTAAGGCGAAGGTCCAGCCCATTTTTCTGCTCAAGCGCCCGGGGCACTCTCGCTGCTTCCTGTGCCATGCCGATCCCAACATTCACGCCCCGCTCAAGCTCGTGCCGCTCTCTCCCGGCGCCACAACGTGGGATGAAGCCCAGACGCGCCAGAACTTCGAATACGTAAAGGCCGTAGCCACCGCAGGCGATCTGCAAAGCCCGCTCCTGACTCACCCTCTCTCTCCGGATGCCGGCGGAGATTTCTTTCACACGGGCGGCAGGCAGTTCGAATCGCAGACAGATCCATCCTGGCTCACATTCAAAGCATTCATACTCGGAGCCAAGGTCAAGTAGCGGCAGCCACAGGACGCCTTTAATTGTCCAACGACGACTCGAAATAATTGAAATGCGCGATATGAGGAGCAATCGACGATGAAGATGAAGATGACCCAGCAAAATATTCTGAGCGCCGCTTTAGTAGCCTGCGCAAGCGTGGCCCTGGGCGCGTTCGCCGTATCCACTTTGGCGGCGCCGAAACTCAAGCCCCGCATCATCCAGACCAACTTCGCCGGCGACAACGTCAGCATCATCGACCCCGTCACCAACAAGGTAGTGGGCCACATCGAAGGGATCGAACTAAACCACGGCGTCGCCGTAAATCCCAACGGAAAATTCATCTATGTGAGCGACGAAACGAATCTCTCGCTCGACGTAGTCGACGGGAAGTCCTTCAAGGTACTCAACAAGATCATTCTCACCGGCCATCCCAACCACATCACGATCAGCCACGACGGCGCCCGCGTCTACGTCGCCATAGTCGGCAAGGATGGCGGCCTGGATGTGATCGACACCGTCGGCCAGAAAGTCCTGAAGTTCATTCCCACGCACAATGCCATCCACAATCCCTACGTCACCCCGGACGGCAAGTACGTCCTGGCCGGATCGATTCAGGGCAAGATGATCAGCGTAGTCGACACGCAAACCGACGAAGTCGCCTTCACCATCCCCATGGACCTGGGAGTCCGTCCCATGGCCATCTCCGCGAATCCCGACGGTTCCACCCAGTTTATCTTCGCGCAGCTGACCGGCTATAACGGCTTCTCCTGCATCGATTTCGCCACCCGCAAGGAAATCAAGCGCGTCCACAACCCCGAACTCCCGGCCGACCGCCAGCCGGTGCCTCCGGGCAACGAAGCCTCCCACGGCATAGCGGTAACATCCGATCAAAAAACGCTGGTAGTGATCAGCCGCGTCAACACGGCCCTCTACACTTTCTCCATCCCCGATTTGACGCTGACCGGAACCACGTATCTAGGCGGCAAGGGCGCCGGCTGGCTGACGCTCTCCCCCGACAGCAAAACAGCCTACGTAGCCAACCCAATCAACGACGACGTCTCCGCAGTAGACCTGGCCACAATGAAAGAGGTAGCCCTGATCCCAGTAGGCTTCGTCCCCAAGCGCAACACCTCCGGCATGCTAGAGTAGCAGCCACCTAAAAAATGGAATTTATCTCTTAGCCCTAGCCGCGCCTGTAGGCAAGCGCGGACGTCGCGCTAGCCTGCCTTTGCCGTCCCTATAAGCAAGGACGGTCCGCGCTGTACCTTTTACGGGTGCCCGACCGTTAGGTGTGCAAGGGTCGGTCTTAGCGCCAATCGTAACGGCCGTCCGATGAGGGGCGGATGTTGCTCCGGCCTTTGCGGGTGCCCGACCCTTCGGTGTTAAGGGTCGGTCTTCGGCCTTTGCTTCTGCTTTTGCCTTTCGCAGTAGCTTTTCGTGTCATCCTGAGCCCATACGCGCGAAGCGCGGATCGCGCCGTAGCCTTTGCGGGTGCCCGACCCTTCGGTGTTAAGGGTCGGTCTTCTGCCTTTGCCTTTCGCAGTAGCTTTTCGTGTCATCCTGAGCCCATACGCGCGAAGCGCGGATGGGTGAGGGACCTGCTTCTTCTTTCCTTCTCCCTTCTTCGCCCGTCATCCTCAGGAGCGCAGCGACGAAGTACGATTTTCCATCGC
>JBEKTG010000048.1:0-12108 GCA_049516275.1 Candidatus Acidiferrales bacterium | reverse complement strand
AATTCCTGGATAGCGTCGGGATTGACGACGGATATTCCGGGATTGGCGCCAAAATCTCCGGTGAGGCCGCGTGCGCCGATATTTACGATGGAGGCTCCATCCATCGAATAATCGTTCTGATCCGAGGTCGAGCCATTCACCGAAATCTCCTGCGAGCCCTTGCCCATGTTGGCCGCATCGTACACGCCAGCGTTGGCCCCCGATGAGAGTCCAAGCAGGGTAGTGTAATTGCGTGAGGTCAAAGGCAAGCTGGTGACGGTTTCAGAGGTGAGCACCGTGCCCACCGTAGAATTGGCGGTCTGCACGGCTTCGGTATCTTCGCCACGAACCTCCACTTGCTGTGTGGAGGCGCCTACTTGCAGTGCTTGATCGAAGACAGCGGTCTCGGTCACAACGATCGTCACGGAGGGAACTTCCGTTGTATTGAATCCGGCGGCTTCAAACTTCAACTGATAATTGCCCGGGGTAAGCAATCCAAACTTGTAAGTGCCGTCTGCGCTCGTGGCAGTGGTCCGCAATTGACTGGTGCCAAGATTGGTGGCCGTGACCGTTGCGTTCGGCACCACAGCTCCGGAAGAGTCTTTCACAGTCCCGGTCAATGCTCCCGTGGAAGACGTTTGGCTGAACGCCAGCGGAGCCAGCAGCAATAACGCGAGTAGCGGAAAGACATAGCTTGGAACGAGGCTTTGCCCACCCTTAGACCGAGCCGTCGACATGATCATCCCCCTTGTCACTCAATGTTAGGCGTGACTGCCTACCCCTTGTGTTGCCGAGTAGCGGGAGAGACGGCTCAATCAGCGAACGCGTTTCATGAATTCTGCGAAATCTGCGAAATCGAATCCACGGGAGGTCTGGCCTTCTGCTGCACTTGCATGAAAGCGGACATTTCTACTTTGCACAAACCGAACGTTCTCATTTTGCGCCGACATTTCTTATTTCGGCCCTCGATTTCTCCGCGCTCGGCAAGGTAGGATGTTTGCGATGTTTCGTCGAACGCTTCTTGCAATTTCGATCGCTGTTCTCATTTGGCTCGCTGGGCCTCGCGCCGCAGAGGCCTGCGCGTGCTCGCAAAATTCGCCGGGCGCATGCCAGGGACTCCAGAAGGGCGACGTAGTGTTCCTCGGCACCGTCACAGAGATCGAAAATGTGACGCCCGCCGCGCCGGCTTCCCCTGCGGACCAGGGACCTGCCAACGCCGCTCCGCCCGCCGGTTCAGCAGCAGCTGGAGGTTCCGAAGAAAGCGCGGCCGCCCCGCCGCCCGCCACCCCGGTCACCCGCTACCATTTCCATATCGACGACCGCTTCAGCGGCCCGGACGCGACGGAGATCGACGTTTTCTCCGGTGGCGACGATGGCGACTGCGGCTACCGTTTCAAGAAAGGCCAGCAATATATTGTCTTCACGCAGCAGGAAGTCGAAGGCAAGCTCTTCGCCACCGTCTGCAACGGCACGCGCCCCTCAAGCGAAGGACGCGCTCTGCTGCCCCAATTGCGCGCCATGCGCAACGGTCAGCAGGTTGCCTCGGTTTTCGGCGTGCTGCGTCGTGCCGACCCGCCTTTCCTGGCCCCGCCGGATGATCCCGACGATCCTCTCTCCAACATCGCCCTCAAGCTGCGTTCGCGCGACGACCGCTTCTCGACTAGCACCGGCCCGGATGGCGTCTACACCTTCTACCACGTGCACGCCGGCGAATACAGCTTCACCGCGAACCTGCCCGCACGAATGATTTTCACTCAGAAGACGCTCACGGGGGGGCTGCCGCCGTTCAAAATTCCGGACGGCGCGTGCTATGAGTACAACGTGGACGCCCTCCCCACGGGCCACATTCGCGGCAGCGTGCTCGGGTCGGACGGAAAGCCTCTCAAGCTTGCCTCGGTCGAGCTTTATCGCGCCGGGCAGTATGCGGAGTATCGTCCCGGCCTGTGGGGCTATCAAGGTTCCAAGGGCTATTTCGATTTCGACCACATCGGGCCGGGCGAATACGTCATCGTCTACAATCGCATGAACCGCAAAGATCCCAATTCGCCCTTCCCGCGCTCGTTCTACCCGGCTTCAATGGACACGGACGGCGGCGAACCGATCGTGCTGAAAGACGGCCAGCAATTGCTTAAGGCCAACATCAAGCTTCACGACGGCTATCCCACCCGCCCTCTTCGCGTCCGCGTGAAATGGGAACACGGCCGTCCCCCGGGCAACCTAACGGTGATGGCCAAGGCCGATGATGGCACCGCCAACCCGGGCGCCCAAAAAATTGCCGACGACCTCTTCGAATTCCCCCTGTTCGCGTCCGGAAAGTACACAGTGTCGGCCTGGGAAGATCTCGATCCCCAGCGCACCGCCCCCGGCCGCAGCCCCGACTGCACGATCCCCGCGCGAATCGACGCCGCACCCATTTCCATCGACGCGTCCGATGCCTCGATCAAGGAAGTCACCCTAACGTTTGCGGCAGTAGAGTGCCACAAAGAATAAGAGGAATAAGTCGGCTGGTTCCCGTCGGGAAAGAAAACAAAAGCGCCACCCTCAGTCCTGCAAGAGTGGCGCTTTCAAATGTAAGTGGAATTACGAATACGTACGTAGCTTAGCGGAATCTGCCCCTGAACCCTCCGTAGTATCCGCGGCCAAAACCGAACCCCAAATACAGCGGACCCGGGTAGAATCCCCACCCCCCGTAAGGATAGAAGTAGGGATCATACGCATACGGGTATCCGTAATAAGGAGGAGGTGCCTGCGGTGGATACGCACCCTCCCTGGTAAATCTCTGCGGCCTTTGCGAATTCACCCCCGCGCTATAATCCGCCTGCCCAACGGGATGGAATGCCACCCTACTCTTTTCGGTTGATATGGTTACAGGCGCCTGCAGCTGAAACGTAAGAAGCGTCTCCGGCGGGATCACCGTAGGTTTACCATGCGTAGTAATCACCCCAAGCCCCACAATCGCCCCAATCCCAGCTCCGACCGCTGCGCCTTGGCCGCCGGCGGCTATGGCGCCGATTACGGCTCCGGTGCCGGTGGTGGTTCCTACCACACCTACGTCATGGCCGGTATCTCTGCCGGCGGAGGATTGCGCTAGCTGCGTTTGGATTGGCAGTAGCTGACCGTCTACGAAGGTGAGTTCGCTCAACTGCAGGCCTAGCTGCGTGGTGCCATGATTCTTTTGCACCATGGTTACGCGCCCTAGGACGCTCTGGCCGCGCTGTGCGACTACCCAGCCGTTGACTACGATGGGTTGCGCTAGGGTGGCGTTAAACCCGTCTCCGGGCAGGTTGCGGCTGGTGGAAATCCACTCATTTGTTCGGACCTGCACTATGGTTCCCGCAGGCAGCGTTAATTCGGACGGCAACGGTTGGTTTGCGGGCGCCGCATTCGGAGGCTGGGTATCCTGTGGAGCCGCCATCTGTGGGGCGGGCGCGGGAACTGGATTGGATTCCTGCGGAACGTCATTGGGCGAGTTCTGAGCTTGCTGTCCCGATGCCACCGGGTAGCCCGGCAGGTTTCCCTGGCTCTGCTGCGCTGAGGCGGGCAAACCCGCGACACCAAACACGAAAGCGAGAGTGCCGATTCCTGCAATTTTCCATAAGGACTGAATTTTATTGACTTCGTTATATTTCATGATCGCTCCTTCCCCGTGCGGCTGGCAACGTCCGCCGGCAGGCATAAATGCACTATGAACAAACCCCAGATTCCCTTCTAATGATGACACAAGCGTCAAATGAGTTGTCCCATGTCCTCCGCGTGGTTCCTTTTGGGGCACTGTTTGGGGCACCCGCGTTCCGCCCCAGGCTAGCACACGATAAAACAGATGAAGAGTACGAAACAAGCTCGTTAATCATTGCGGATAACCGTAGTACTTTCGTACCGGTAAATACCTCAACTTTTCGCGCAACTCTCTATTGATCGCCGTGTTTAGTGGACTGATTGCGCGGGACCGTTTTAAGTCCTAGAAGGCTTGGGCCCGCCGTTATCATAATTTTTCCTAAATCTAAATTCATTGGGGACAGGTGTGTCTCCCAGGAGAGAAATATGCATTCCAAGCTGATTCGCTTAATTGCAGTATTAGCCATCGCAGCGGCCCCTCTGCTTACGGTGGGCTGTGGCGGAGGTTCTACTTCCAGCAGTTCCGACTCGACACCAACTCCCGCAGTGCAGACCGGCAACGTCAGCATGATGATTAGCGACTCCGCCGCCGAGGACTGGGCTACCATCGGCGTGAAGATCGAGGCCATTTCCCTGATTCCGCAGGGTGGCGGCACGCCGGTGAACGTCTACACGGCGCCCAGCCCGGCGCCCATCATCAACCTCGTTCAATTGGATCAGCTGAGTGAAATTTTAGGGAACCTGACCGTCGCCGACGGCACCTACACTGGGGCTACGCTCACAATCGGCGGCAATCCTGGAGATGTGTTGCTCACCGCATCCGCCGATCCGGAGACGGGATTCGCCGGCACCGCGGGCGCCACCGTGCCCTCGAATCAGATCAACATCCAGGGGGCCACGGGCAGCGCCGGAAGCCTCACCGTTCCGGTAACCGTGAACTTCGTTTCTCCGTTAGTGGTAACCGCGAACTCGAATAATGCCCTGGACCTGGAGTTCGACCTGGCGCATCCCGCTTTCATCGTGGGCCATGTGCCGGTGACCAGCGGCGGCACCACTATGTGGGGCGTCAATTTCAACGGTCCGGTGCGGCACCATCCGATTGCCGACCTTACGCGACTGGTTCTTCGGCACGCGTATGGCAGCGTCACAGCCGTTTCTTCGGACAATACCTCCATCACGATCACCCGGGAGTTCCCGACGGAGCCGCCGGTGAATCCCGAAACCGCCGTCGCCAGCACGCAGAGTCTTCAGATACTCGCGGATTCGACCAACGGCACGATTTTTTACGATGTAGACGCCAAGACGAACACGGTGATCCACAACTTCTCGGCCCAGTCGGCTTCCATCGTGGGCAAGAACGTCCGCATCGCTGCCCGCTACCAGTCGAACGGAACGCTCGTCGCCGTAAGGATCTGGGCGAGCAGCACGTTTAACAACGTTTGGGTGAGCCCGGAAGGCCACGTCCTGCACGTCAATACGACCACCGACGTCATCACCGTGCAAAACGAACTCGGCGCCGGCGTTCCGCTCACGGTGAACGCAAACACGGAGTTCTTCTTCCGCACTCCATGGAACGCAACCGCGGACGCCACTCCCATCGCCACCGGAACCGGCTTCCTGACCTCGCACAATTTCGTGCGCGGATTCAAGATCCATGCCAGCGTTGTGGATCCGCTGGCCTCGCCGCTCGTGGCGCAAACCATCGATATCGAGATCGCCCGCTTCGATGGCACCATTTCCGCGACCAGTTCGAGCGGATTCACCTACACCCGAAACTTTCATACCGCCGGTGACGACTACGCCGTGACGCTCGATTACATCTCGAGCAGCACGGCGAACGGCAACGATGCCAGCGGGAACCCCATCACCGGCTTCAAGTATTGGAATTTCACTTTTCCAACGGCGCTCACCGACGGCTCCGGCGTGGTGAATAGCTTCATCAGCGCCACCAACGGCGCCGTGAACTTCGGCGGAGCTGTTGGAATCCTCAACGCCTATGGCGAGACCTACGCCATCTGGAACGATTCGGCCAGCCCGAATGCGTGGGCTGCTCCAGAGGTCGTTCTGATGCCCGTCACCGCGCCTCTCGGGACGGTTGCGTCCGGATACACGGTAGGCGCGGGGGGCTTTACGATGACGGTGCTGGGCGGGACAAACGCGGTCACGAATAGCCTCAGCACAACTTCCGGTTCAGCCACGCTGGTGTACCAGGTTGACCGCACCGGCAACATCGTGACGATCAGTTCTGTGGACATCACGACGACTGCGGGCCAGAACACGGTAACGAGCAACGTCGTGCCGGGAACCCCCGTGAAGGTGTTCGGAGTGCCCCAGGCGAGCGGCGCAATCAAAACGTACGTCCTGTTCTACTACACGGGCACGAAGCCGAGCATCTAGCTCGGCTCAGGCCCGGAATTTCCTGATATTCCGGGTTGCAAAAAAAAGGGCTATCGGAGGTTACGGCCTCCGATAGCCCTTTCGTTTTTAGAGCTGCTCTTCTTCAGACTTGGTCTTCCGATCGACAGCGAGCGACTACGATGCCGACGGCGAAAAACAAGACCCACCCTTAAAGTGCAAGGGTGGGGCACCCGCAAAGTCTTACGGCACAAAAGCGGGAGTGATACCGCGATGCCCCGACAAGCCTACGCGTGCGGGCCCATGTTGGCCATGCGCTGCGCCATCGCGAGCAGCAGTTTTTGGCTGCGCGGGTTCATCCGGGACAATGCTTTCGCAAAAAGTTGAAGCTCCCGGTGATCCTTGCCGTTCTCGCCCCATTCAGCCATGCTGCCGTTCTTGGGCAGTGCGGGAGCCTTTACGGATTGCCCGTCGGTGAAGAAACGGTAGAGCGGAACATCCAGCGCCCGAGCGTACTTCACAAGCGTGCCTACCGACGGAACGGTATAGCCGTTCTCCACGCGCGACGTATAGCACCGCAGCAATCCCGTTCTTTCCTCGAGATCCCCCTGCGACAAATTCCTCTCCTCCCGTAGTTTACGCAATTTACGCCCGATTTCCATTGGCGTCTTCCCCCTTTCAATGATCAGTTCAGTGATCAGATTTGAAACATGGTAAATCCGCGAGGTCTTTACCGGCTTACCCCTAAGCCCGGTCCAGGCATCGCTGCACCTGACATGCCAAAAATGTGCTACTTGTACAGATTCTGCTTTTAGCCTCACCAATCAACACGGAAGGGTGCTGAAATGCCTAGGTTCGCTCAATGCAAAGCAAGCGCAGAAGATCGTCACCTGGGTGCGATCGAACCTCGCTTTGCCGGAGAAGCCGCGGCGATTCGCTTTTTATGCGTTTCCCGCCGGTCTTGACAGTCACCGGCAAGTCCGTCTGTCCTCTCGCCACGCCGTCCGTCGCGCTCTGAGAAATCGTCAGCGAGGAATCGTTCGATGTGTCATCGCTGAGATTCAGAGGCTCGGGCAACTCAAGCAAGGCGAGAGTGCAGAAAAGGACGCCGACCACGAGACTAACGGAGTATTGAATGCGCATAGATTGTTTATAACAATCTTACGAGAAGTGTAACCCTGTCAACCGATATTTGAAGCGCGAGCCGCAGGCGCGGAATGCCCCCTTTGCAATCCGCGTTCGCGGAGCTAATCTGGCTGGGAGCTTAAGGCGGGTGCGCGATGATCGTTCGAATTTGTGGAATTTGGAAACTTACGGTGTTGGGCGGGCTGTTGCTTCTCGGGCTGCCGCCGGTGCTTGCGGCGCAGGAAGCTTCCAAGGATTCGAAGGCTGCGGAGGCCAAGTCCTCCGATCAGAAATCCACGGATCAGAAGCCTGCGGACGCCTCCGTTCCCAAAGAGGAATCCTCCGTAACCGACCACACTATTCGCATCGGCGGGCAGACCATAGCCTACAAGGCAACCGCATTCACTACGCTGCTGAAGAACGAGAAGGACGAGCCTACTGCCATTATTTTTTCTGTCGCTTACACGAAGAGCGACGTTAAGGATCTCAGCCAGCGCCCCATCGCGTTTGTTTACAATGGGGGGCCTGGATCGTCCTCCGCGTGGCTGCACATGGGCGCGTTTGGTCCGCGCCGGGTGAGTACGCCGAATGCCGAGGCCGCGCCGCCCCCGCCTTATAAAGTGGAAGACAATGCCAATTCGCTGCTCGATAAGACCGATCTTGTGTTCATCGATCCGGTGGGCACCGGCTACAGCCACGCTGTGGGAAAAGCGCAGGACAAGGATTTCTGGGGCATCGACTCGGATGTGAAATCGTTCGCGCAGTTCATCAACACCTATGTGACGCGCAACAGCCGCTGGAATTCCCCGAAGTTCCTCATTGGAGAAAGCTACGGGACGTTTCGCTCGGCCGCGCTCAGCAACTATCTGCAGTCGAATAACGGCATGTACCTGAATGGAATCGTGCTCATGTCGACGGTTCTCGACCTCGGCACGCTTTCGTTCAACCCCGGCGACGACATGCCTTACATTTTCTACCTGCCGAGCTACGCGGCGACCGCCTGGTACCACAAAGTTCTGGAAGACCGGCCCGCGGACCTCAATGCCTTTCTGACCGATGCCCGCCACTTCGCCGCGACCGAATACGCATCCGCCCTGATGAAAGGCTCCAAGCTGCCCGAAGAGGAGAAAACAGCGGTCGTGAAGAACCTGGCTCGCTTTACGGGCCTGAGCGAGGATTACATTCGCAAAGCGAACCTGCGCGTCAACCTGCCGCAATTCATGGCGGAGCTTCAGCGCAGTCGCGGCCTGACCACGGGGCGCCTCGATGCGCGCTTCTCCGGAGCGCAAATAGACCTGCTGGCGGAATATGCCGCCTACGATCCCCAGGAAACGGCGATAACGGGGCCCTTCACCGCGGCCGTCTATAGTTACGTGCGCGACGAGCTGAAATTTTCCCAGGACAGGAAATACGAAGTGCTAAACGAGGATGCCAATCACGAGTGGGATTGGAAGCATCATTCGGGTGAAAATTATGGCTTCCCCGGCTCACCCAACGTTGAAGGCGATTTGCTCCGGGCTCTGGTGGCGAATCCCCATTTGCGCGTGCAGGCCGAGAATGGCTTGTTCGATCTGGCGACTCCGTTCTTCGCTACCGAATACACCATGGACCATCTCGAATTGCCTGCAAATCTGCGTTCGAACATTTCCTTGGAGTATTACGACGCCGGGCACATGATGTATCTTCGCGACGATAGCCTGGCGAAGCTCAAGGCCAATATCAGCGTGTTTCTGGATCAGCCCGCGAAGTGAGCCGGGCGGCCGGGCCGTCGCCGGGTGCTTTTGCTCAGCCGCCAAGGGAGGGAAGTCTGCCCGCGGCGCCGAAGAGAAAAATCGCGCCTACGATCAAGCTATAGCTTGCTGTTAACGCCACCACGAATCGCATCAGGCGCGGTTTCGCGGCGCTTGCTCCGAAAACTCCCACGGCTGAGGCGGTCATCAGGGTGTTCATCAGCAGGAGCCCGGCCAAAAACATCGCCAGGCCCAGAAATCCGCGCGTGAGTCCGCCGAGATTTGCGGCCAGCAGGAAGAGCAGCAGTTGGCTGGGCGTTTCGGCCCCCAGCCCGTGTATAACGCCGATCAGGAAGACGGACTTTCGATTGTAGTTTTCCCGCGCATTCCCCGGCTTACCCGCGTCGGGATTGAAGACTCTCTTGACCTGCCACGAAAGCCACTGAAAGCCATCGAGAAGAAGGGAGGCTCGCGACCGGGGCACAAACGCTGTGCCTTGCCTCAGCAGCGTGCTTAGAACGTAGACGCCGAGCAGGACCAGCGTCAATCCCACCGCTCGCTCCGCCCACGTGTCGATGCGTGGCGGCAGGGAGCGTTGAAACAGGATTACCGCGCCGCCCAGTGCGGCGACGGTTGAGGCGTGGCCCAGCACGTAGATCAGGCCCATGCGCATGCTCTTGGTGCGCGACGGTTCAACACTGGTTATGTCGGAGATCGCTGCGATGTGGTCATAATCGAAGCCGTGCCGGAAGCCGAGCACGGTGGCTGAAAGTAAAGCCAGTTGCAGCGCGGTGGGATGTGGGAACATGAGTTCAGTATGACGGGCTGGCAGATTACGCCCGAAGGCTTGCCCTCGCGCCAACTTTGTCACTATTCGTTTTCGTTGTCTAGCGAAGTCAGGCGCTCGGCGGCCTCGTGGATCCTCGGGTATAGCTGTTTCCGAGAATGCAGTCTTTCCTGTATTCCGCCTTCACGACGGCCTCCCCTAAGTTGGAGGTACTCAGCAAGCAATCGAGAGTCAGGGAGGTCGGATGGCCGTCTCCGAGCCCATGAGTGTTTTTGGCGTCTATCCCCATTTCCGCGCGTTGCGAACGAGCGTGGACGTGCTGAAATCCTTCGGTTTCCGCAATGAGGAAATCGGCGTTCTGTTTCCGGAACGCGCCGTCGCCAGCACGTTCTCCTTCGACAACCAATTAAAGAAGAACAGTCAAAGCAGCGATTTGGTCCGGCGGATTGAGCCGGTGATCGAGCCTCTGATCGGCGGAGCCATCGGCTGGCTTACCTACGTCAACGATTCCGAAGACGGCGCACTCCTGGAAGCGTTGGCTGGCTTTGGGATTTCTAGTTTCATCGCGCCGGGATACGAGAAATGTCTCCGACGGGGGGAACTGCTGCTGACGGTTCGGTCGATCGCGGCCGTTCTGGCCGATCGCGCCGAAGGAATTCTCCAGCGAACCGGCGCGCACCACATTTTGCGGGCGTGCACCACCGTCGCCCCGGCGCCGAAAAGTCTGCTTCGTGCGGACATCCAAGTGAGGGCCGCTGCGCCGGGCCAGTCGCGACGCTGAATGTTTTTGCCTGCTCAGATGGCGCGGACGAGCTTCGCCACTTCGTCGAGCACGCGGCGCGTGGTATCGGGCCGCGTGGTTTCGGAATAGACGCGCAGCATGTGTTCGGTGCCCGACGCGCGTACCATCACCCAGCCGATATCGCCGAGGAAAATCTTGATGCCGTCCAGATTCTCGCGGCGGGCTACTGGCCAGTCCAGAAAACGGTTCAGCTTTGGCGCGGCGAAGTGCGCTAGCGCGCGTTCGGCTTGGCCGCTCTTGAGCGTGAGGTCCACGCGCCCGTAATGATGTTCGCCGAACTCGCCTTGCAGCATGGCCACCAGTTCGCCGAGATGTTTTCCGTGCCATGCCATCACTTCGGCGAGCAGCAGCGCGTTGACGGTGGCGTCGCGCTCGGGGAGATAGAGCTTGGTGCCGATTCCGCCGCTCTCCTCGCCGCCGAGCAGGACGTCTCCTTCGAGCATGCGGTCGCAGATGTACTTGAAGCCGATGGGCGTCTCCCACACTTTGCGGCCGAATTTCGCGGCGATTTTGTCGATCATCTTCGTGGTGGAAAATGTTTTGGCGACCTCGCCTGTGAGGCGGCGGGTTCCGGCGAGGTGCCAGAGCAAGATCGAGAAAATCTGGTGCGGCGTTACGAAGTTGCCGTCGCGGTCGATGGCGCCGATGCGGTCGGCGTCGCCATCGAGCGCAAATCCCGCGTCGTAGTGCCCCTTGCGAACCGCCTGGCGCAGCGCTTCGACGTGCGGCTCGATGGGTTCCGGGTTCACGCCGCCGAAAAGAGGGTCGCGCGTGCCGCGAATTTCGTCGGTTTCGATTCCGTGGCGATGGAAGAGCTCGCGCAGCAAGCCGCGTCCGGCGCCGTGCATCGGATCGATCACGTAGCGGAATTTGGAGGCGCGCAGGCGGTCCCAGTCGACCAGCTTTTCGATTGTTTCTAGGTAGGGCTCATGGATCTCTAGGGATTTGATTAGTTCTTTGCGCGGCGGGAGCGGCGGCACTCCTTCGCGGAGCACGTGGGCGAGTTCCACTTCGATTTGCGCTACGATGGCGGGCGAGGCGGAACTGCCGTAGCTCGCCTTGAACTTGATCCCATTCCAGCGGTAGGGATTGTGGCTTGCGGTGATCTGGATGCCGCCCGCAGCTCCGCGCGTGCGCACCATCAGCGAGAGGGCCGGCGTGGGCGCGGCGTGCGCGGCTAGCCATACTGCGGTTCCCGTTGCGGAAATGGCCTCGGCGGCTACTCGGGCGAAGTTTTCGGAGCCAAAGCGCGTGTCGTATCCGACCAGAATCCCGCGCTCGGGATTGGCGCCGCGCACCACATAACGCGCGATCGCGTGGGCCACCGTGCGTACATTTTCGTACGTGTAATCTTCGGCGATCACGCCGCGCCAGCCGTCGGTCCCGAATTTAATCGTCGTCATAGTCGGTTGCTAGATTAGCTTGCCCTGCTTTTTTTCTTCCAGCCATTTTACGATCTTGCCCACGTCCTGCGAGCGCTCGCGGGAACAACGCAGCAGGGCGTCGGGGGTTTCGACCAGGACGACGTCGCGTACGCCGATTGCGGCCACGAACTTTTTGGGGCTCCAGAAATAATTGCCCTCGGCGTCGAGCGTGAAGTGAGCGCCCGCCGATACGTTAGCGCCGTCTTGCGCCGCCAGCAATTCGTACACGGCGGCCCAGGAGCCGATGTCGCTCCAGCCGATTTTTGCGGGAATTACGGAGACGCGGGCTAT
>JBEKTG010000047.1:0-12127 GCA_049516275.1 Candidatus Acidiferrales bacterium | reverse complement strand
CCTCGTTCAACCGTTTCAGGAACGCCACCGCCTCCAGATTCTCGCGCCCGCCGTAGCGGTTGGGGATCCACTCGCCGGGTTTGCGCGAGTAGTCCAGGTAAAGCATGGAAGCCACCGCATCCACGCGCAAACCGTCGAGGTGATAAACGCTTAGCCAGAATAGCGCGTTCGAGAGCAGGAAATTCTGCACCTCGTTGCGGCCGTAATTAAAGACCAGGGTTCCCCAGTCAGGATGCTCGCCGCGGCGCGGGTCGGCGTGCTCGTAGAGGTGGGTGCCGTCGAAAAATGCCAAGCCGTGAGCGTCGCGGGGAAAATGCGCGGGCGTCCAATCGAGAAGCACACCGAGTCCGGCTTGATGACAGCGATCCACAAAGTACATGAAATCAGAGGGCGTGCCGAAGCGGCTGGTAACGCCGTAGTACCCGACCGTTTGATAGCCCCAGGAAGCGTCAAAGGGATGCTCCATGATGGGCAGCAGTTCGAGATGGGTGAAGCCCAGCGCTTTGACGTATGGAATGAGTTCGTCCGCGAGCTCGCGATAGGTGAGCCACCGATGGCCCGCGTCCGCTTTGCGCCGCCAGGAGCCCGCATGCACCTCGTAAATCGACATGGGAGAATGCAGCCAGTCGCGCGAGGCGCGGGCTTCGAGCCATGCCGAATCCTGCCATTTGTACTGGTCGATGTTGTAGACGACCGAGGCGGTATTGGGGCGAAGCTCTGCGGCGAAGGCATAGGGGTCGGATTTCAGCCCGAGATGGCCATTCTCTCTCGATAGGATTTCAAACTTGTAGAGGCTGCCTTCGTCGAGGCCTGGGACGAAAAGCTCCCAAATGCCGGACGATCCGCGGCTGCGCATGGGATTCACACGGCCATCCCATTGATTGAAGTCTCCAACGACGCTGACCCTCTTTGCGTTGGGCGCCCAAACGCCGAAGGCGACACCGCGTACGCCCTCCACCTCGCGCACGTGTGCGCCCAGCTTTTCATACTTCAGGTAATGGGTGCCTTCGCCGGACAGATAGAGATCGTAATCGGTGAGCAGGGTAGGGAATGCGTAAGGATCGTAGGTTTCCCACGTGTTCCCGTCAGGGAACCTGAAGCGCAAACGATACGCAGCCGGCGGAATCGACCCATCGTCGCGGGCCTTTACCGTGCGGGGCGCGACGATTGCTTCAAACAGCCCGTCCGGGTGGATCTTTACGGCGGGATGCTCACCACCGTTGGAAAGTACGGTTACGTCAACGGCCGCAGGATGGAAAGCCCTGATCGAAACCGATGGCATGCCTTCCCGGTCTACCCAGTGCGGCCCGAGCACATGAAATGGATCAGAGTGCTCGGCGTGGGTAATGTTTTCAATTTCGATCTGGAAGGGGTCGCGGAGGGTTTCGGTATCGGTCACGTTGTTCTGTGTTTCCTTCGTCATGGGGTCCCAGGCAGCCTTAGCTTCTCACGTACATCTTACAGAAGCTGCGGACAACCCGCTATCCAGACTATGCAGTACCCGGATTGGCTCACGGATAGGCGCAGAGAATGCCAGGAGACAACCGTAAGTGGCGACGAATGTGAGGGACAGCAGTCATTCGGGCAGACAAGATCAGAACAGAGCCCCCAAGCCGGCGCGTGTGTCCAATTAGTCCCGCCCTAGCCTGTTAGTACCATTGTGGGACAGCTGGCCCAGTTGCTATCTCTAATAGGAACAGTTCGAAACGGGGTACCAGCTTCCTTTTTGGCATTTCCTGAGGGCCATGAGGCACAAGACCGTCCTGACATCTCCCGGGCGCAAGCAACCTGCTCCTGCGGCCGAAACTCCGAAGGCTTCCCCGGGCAAACGTGGATCCGAAAATCTCGGGCGCGCGCAGGCGGGCGGGGCCGGTTTTGAGCTCCTGTTCTCCAATAACCCCGTGCCCATGTATATTTTCGACCGCGAGAGTTTGAAATTTCTCGAGGTCAACGCTGCCGCCGTTCGCCAGTACGGATATACGCGCGATGAATTCCTGCGCATGCGCACTACCGATATCCGCCTCGCGGAGGATGTGCCGCGTTACTTGAAGGCGGTGCAAAGCGTTGGCGACAAATTCGCCGTCCAAGGACAGCTGCGGCATCGGAAGAAGAGCGGCGAAGTCTTCGAGGTGGAGGTCACTACCGAAGGAATTTCGTTCGCGGGCCACAAAGGGCTGCTGGCGGTGGTTCAGGACGTCACGCTTCAGCGCAACGCCGAACAAAAGGCCGCGGAGCATGGCGTTTACCTGGAAGCCCTGCTGTTGAATTTGCCCCTGGCCGTGATGGTTCTGGATGACCAATGCCGCGTCCGGATGTGTAATCCCGCTTTCGCGAGGCTTTTTGGCTACCACCTTTCTGAAATTGCCGGCCAGTTACCCAAATCCTTCTTAACGCCGGGTGACCGCGAAAAAGAATCGGACGGCATCATCGCAAGCCTGATGAAGGGAGAAACGGTCCGGACGAAGACCCAACGGAAGCGCCGTGACGGACAACTCCTGGATGTGCAGTTGTTGGCAACGCCTCTCATCCTCAACGGCAAAATCATCGGCAGTGTGGGAATTTATGAGGATATCGGCGAACACGCCGCCGCGGCGCGCGCGCAACGCAGCGCGGAAGAGAGATTCCAGCGGATCTTTGAGAACGCCATCGAGGGCATTTTTCAATCGACGGTCGACGGGCGTTACCTGACTGCAAATCCCGCGCTGGCGCGCATGTACGGATATGCGTCGCCTGCCGAGTTGATCGCGAACGTCCGGCAAATAGGCCAGACGCTATACGTTTCGCCCGGGCGGCGCGAGGAATTCAAGAGACTCATCGAGTCTGCCGGGGTGGTTGAGGGCTTCGAGTCGGAGATCTTCAAGCGGGATGGAGCGAAAATATGGATTTCCGAGAACGCCCGCGCCGTATTGGATGAGTCCGGCAAAATAACAAGTTACGAGGGAACGGTCGAAGATATCAGCGACCGCAAGCGTTCGGAGACCGAACGGCAGGCGATCACGGAAATCGTTCACGCGTCGAGCGTCACCGACAATTTGGGCGACCTCCTTCACCGCGTACACCATGCGCTGCAGGGGGTTCTTTCGGCGGACAACTGTTTCGTCGCCCTCTATGAGCCGTCGACCGGCGTGTTTAACTTTCCGTTCTTTGTCGACCAGGTGCAGGCGGCGCCGCCTCCCCAGATGGTATGGCGGAGCTGCGCGGCTTACGTTTATCGCGCCGCCCGGCCGATGCTGATACCTCCCACTGTCTTCTATGAGCTGGTGGCGAATGAGGAGGTGGAGGCGAACATCAATCCTCCCAAATCGTGGCTGGGAGTTCCGCTGCGCGCCACCGCCGGAACCATTGGCGTGCTGGCCGTGCAGAATTACGAGCGCGAAAACGTCTATACGCAGCGCGACTTGGAGTTTCTCTCTTCGGTGGGCGACCAGATCGCTTTTGCGCTCGAACGAAAGCGCGCCGATGGGCGCATACGCGAAAGTGAAGCGCGGCTGCGCGTCCTGATCGAGCAATTGCCGGCCGTGCTCTGGACCGTTGACAAGGATCTCCGCTTTACGTCGGCGCTGGGAGCGGGGCTCGCGCGCCTCGGTCTTCGACCGAATCAGATTGTCGGCCTCACTTTGCAGGATTATCTGGAAACCTCCGATCCAACCCATGTGCCGGTTGCGGCGCACCGCCGCGCGGTGGCCGGGGAGCCGGTTACATTCCACGTGGAATGGAAGAATGGTTCGTACGCGTGCCATGTGGAGCCCCTTCGAGGCGCCAACGGGGAATCGCTGGGAGCGATCTGCATGGCGCTCGACATCACCGACCGGAAGGAACTCGAAGAGCGCTTTCGCCAGGCGCAGAAAATGGAGGCCGTGGGACGGCTGGCCGGCGGAATTGCGCACGACTTCAACAATCTGCTGATGGTGATTCAGGGCTACGCCGATTTGCTCGCCGACCGCCTTCCCGCCGGCGATCCCGCGCGGCGGAATGCCGAACAAATTCAGATGGCGTCGCAACGGGCGGCTTCGCTCACGCAGCAACTGCTGGCCTTCAGCCGCAAACAGATTCTTGCGCCGAAGGTGCTGAACGTTCATACGGTGGTCGCGGATATGGAGAAGATCCTGCGGCGGCTGATTGGCGAGGATATTCAGCTGGAGACGAATTCAGAAAAGGATCTCGGGCTGGTCAAGGCGGATCGCAGCCAAATCGAGCAGGTGATCCTGAATCTTGCGGTGAACGCCCGCGACGCCATGCCCAACGGGGGAAGGCTTACGATCGAGACGGCGAACGTCGAGCTGGATTCTTCTTTTGAGCGCGCTCCGCAGGTTCTCGCGCCGGGCAACTACGTGATGCTGGCCGTGACGGACAATGGAACCGGTATGGACGCCGACACGCAGGCTCATATCTTCGAGCCTTTCTTTACCACGAAGGAAAAGGGCAAGGGGACCGGGCTGGGCCTTGCGACCGTCTACGGGATCGTCAAACAGAGCGGCGGCTACGTGTGGGTCTACAGTGAGCCGGGCCGCGGCGCGACCTTCAAGGTGTATTTGCCCAGGATCGAAGACGAGGACACTCCCCTTGTGCGAGAGCCTTCCGAGGTTCGCTCTTTGCAGCGCGGGTCGTCGGAAATGGTTCTTCTGGTGGAGGATGAAAACGGCGTGCGGCAGCTCGCGCGGGAATATCTGGAGACCAGCGGCTACCGGGTGATTGAAGCGGAGGACGGCCATACCGCCCTGGAACTTGCCGCGATGCATGCCGGAAAAATCGACGTGCTTTTGACCGATGTGGTGATGCCGGGGATCGGCGGGCGCGAACTGGCGGAGCGGGTGGCGCAGATACGCCCGGGAATAAAGATCCTCTACATGACCGGCTACACCGATCGCGCGATTGTCCATCACGGGGTCTTGGAGACCGACGCGGTGCTGCTCCAAAAGCCCTTCACGCTGGCGACTCTGGCCGCGAAGCTGCGAGAGATCCTGACGGCTGAAGCCGTTCATTAACCCGGCCCCGCCTTTTGCGTGAGACAGAACCCGCCCTATATTGCCCCGAACTGGAACAGCTGAGCCAACCCGGACTTCCGCCCAAAGGTTTATCCTCTCAACCCATCGCACA
The DNA here is from genome assembly GCA_049516275.1 of Candidatus Acidiferrales bacterium. Taxonomy (GTDB): domain Bacteria; phylum Acidobacteriota; class Terriglobia; order Acidiferrales; family UBA7541; genus Palsa-295. The sequence goes on along the minus strand of JBEKTG010000047.1, from coordinate 7,030 downwards.
TCGAGGTTCTTGTATGTCTATTTGCTAGAGCTGTTTGCCGGCGATATTCCGCGCTACGCCGGGGAAAGGATCGTTGGCGGTCGGAATGCTTTTCTTCTACTAGACGCCTCGATAGGAGGGCCAAGCAATAGCTGGGGGAGAAGAAAATGTTGACGAATGCTCGGAGCAGTTCACAGGAAACCGTCACAGAGGAATTGATTGGAGAGCGCAGGCTTTGGACGGCGGTAGTGGTGATGGCAGTGGAGGATTGGCGCAACGGCTCCCTGCGTTCACGCCGTGAAGCGCAGCGATTTCTGTTCGATGACGACAAAGATTTCACGGCGGTCTGCGCATCCGCCGGTCTCGAACCGAGCAGCCTGAGGGCCAAGCTGCTCAAGATAGGCCATCGCGTGGAGATGCAGAATTCCTGGCGCAATGAAGTGCACGGCAGGCTCGCGGCATAGCTTGGCTAAGTAGCCATTCGCTTCCTCCTAGTGGCGACGGCTTGGCTACCAGCGATGCGTGGCCGCGCCACCTCCGACTGAATCCCCGACGCGGCTGAGTTGGCGTAGAATCGTGCGGGAACGGTTCCCGCTTGTTGATGCCTTCTTCTCCTCCGATCGACACATTGGCGCCGGAAAAGCAGTTACTGATCTACTGCGCGCGAACCCGAATGCCGCCCGAGATTGCGGGGAAAATACGCGCTCTCGCGGCGGGGGCGCTCAACTGGGACGTGCTGCTTTCCGAGGCTGAGGGAAACGCGGTCGTGCCGCTGCTTTGCCGGCAGCTGAACGCGATTGCGCCGGACGTGGTACCGGCAGAGGCGATGCTGCGCGTCAGTGAGGCGAGCCGCGCGAACACGCTTCGTTGTTTGAGTCTTACCGCGGCGCTGGTGCAAATTCTCCGCTTGTTTCAATCCGAAGGGATTGTGGCGCTTCCTTACAAGGGGCCGGTTCTGGCGGCGCAAGCCTACGGCGACGTGTTGCTGCGCCAGTTCGACGATGTGGACATCATCGTACGGGGCCGGGACATGGCGAAGGCCCATGGGGTGCTGCTGCGATTGGGATATGTGGCTAAGTTTCCCGGGCTGATGTCCCCTGACGTGGATGCCGCGCTCGTTCCGGGAGAATACAAATATTACAGCGAGACGCGCGCGGCGATCGTCGAGCTTCATACCGAGCGAACCTTGCGTCATTTTCCCGTTGCGCCCGATCTCGACGAGTTTTCGGCGCGAGGCGTCACCGTCAATCTTGGCGGCCATGACGTGCGCACGTTTTCACCGGACGACGCGCTGCTGGCGATTTGTGTGCATGGTTCGAAAGATTTCTGGGCGCGCATAGCGTGGATTGCGGATGTGTCGGAGTTGATTCAGTCGCACCCTGGACTCGACTGGAAGGCAATCAACGCTCGGGCGGAGGCTTTGCAGGTGCAGCGCATGCTGCACGTCGGGCTGATTCTTGCGGCGAGTATTCTCGATGGAGCCCTTCCGGAAGAAATTGCGGGACTTGTGAAAGCCGACCGATACGCGGAAGAAATTGCGATGGAGCTGGAACGGAGCCTGCTGGATTCTGATGCCCCCACAATGGGCGCGTTGGATCGATTTCGGCTTCGCCGGCGACTGGCACCGGGATTCTTCGCGGGCTGGCGCTACGCCTTGCGCCTCGCGATGGCCCCGGCGGAGGAGGATTGGCTGACGCTCCGACTGCCGCGCGCGCTGGCGCCGCTTTACATCCTGCTGCGCCCGCTGCGTTTGATTCAGAAATACGGGCGGTCGCACGAAACGGCCTGATCAGCTATTTTGAAATGATCGATTCGTTCGAAACGATCGACTACTTCGAAATATTCACCACTTGTATCGCGTGCAGCATGCGGACCCAGCGGGCCGGTCGCTTGTCGTGCGGGGCTACCAGTCGCAAGGGGCCGAGCTTGTCGCCGAGGGGCTTGCCGTCCATGGTGTCGGCGACGATTACTTCCGAGTCCTGAAAGTCCGAATCCAATTCGGCCAGCGAATAAATCACGCGGTAACCGTCCGACCCTTCGGCGACAACGTAGGTAGCCATGGCCTTGCCGCGCAGTTGCGCTCCCTGAACCGCGCCGGCCTGCTTGAGCAATCCCGCAAGAGGCGTTCCTTCGTACACTTCGTTTTCTCCGGCGTGTTCATTCGCGACCGTGATCGTTTTGCGAGGCAATTGCCGCACGTCGTCCAGGGAAAGCGACAATGGATTTTTTACATCGCCGCTCACGGTGAGACGGAAAGGTTCGGAAGGCGCAGACGCGGCGGCCGTGCCCGCCTGGCCATGTATGACGGGGGACGCCGCGGCGAAAAGCAGGGCGACCACTGCGGCGCAGGGAAATATTGCCCGAAAGATTATGCGATGCGCTGGGTTCGCGATTTTGCGCCCACTCCTTTGAGGGCTGCTGACAAAGCCAGGCGGCTGCGGCGGCTTCGAGCGAATCACCGGCCTGGGGGAAGGAAGCCGTATTTCTGGAAGACCGATTGCGCCGCCGGCTTCTGAAGAAACGTTTCAAACTCCTTCGCATCCGATGGATTGCGCGAATCCTTGACGATCGCCATCGGATAAATCACCGGCGAATGAGAGCCGGCGGGCGCCGTCGCGACGACTTTCACTTTCGACGATACGCGTGCATCGGTGGCGTAGACAATGCCCGCGTCTGCGTTGCCGGTGGCGACGTAGGTCAGCACCTGGCGTACGTCTTTAGCTAGAACGAACCTGGGCTTCAATTGCTCGTACAATCCGAGGTGCGTCAACACCTGCTGGGCGTATTTCCCGGCGGGAACCGTCTGTGGCTCACCAATGGCGATGAGTTTCACCTGCGGCAGGGCGAGGTCCTGAAAACTCGCGATGTTGGTGGTGCTAACGGGGACGATCAGCACCACGCGGTTCGCGACCAGATTGGTTCGCGTGCCGGGCAAGAGCAGGCCTTTTGCCGCGAGATTGTCCATCTCGGCGGGTGATGCGGAGATGAATATATCTACCGGCGCGCCCTGCTCGATCTGGCGCTGCAGCGTCCCCGAGCCTCCGAGGTTGAAGTGCACGGCGACATCGGGCTTCCCGGTGCGATAGAGCTGGGCGATTTCCTCCAGCGCATCCTTGAGGCTGACGGCGGCCGAGACGGTTATCTCCTGCTTAGGCGCCGGCAGGCCGCGTGGGTGCGCGCGCAGCGGGCCCAGAAGGGCCGCCGTTACAAGAAGCAGCCAGCAGACTTGCGAGCGCAGCGCGCGCACTATGTCCCCATTACCAAAGCAGCTTCAATCCGAATTGAATCTGCCGCGACGTCGTCGAAGTGCTGGTGATCTGTCCCGCAGTCGGATTTACCTGCGCGAGGGTCGAAACCGTTGTGCTGCCCTGCGGCGGAGGAGTCAATACCGCAACGATTAGATTCGGCGTGTTGAAATTTGCGTGGTTCAAGATGTTGAAGAATTCCGCGCGGAATTGCAGGTTCAGGCGTTCGCGAATTCGAGTTTCCTTCATTAGGGAGAAATCCCATGTTGCCAGACCCGGCCCTATCAGCGTGTCTCTCGGGGCATTGCCGTAGAATCCGGAATTGTTGGGAGGCGCTATAAAGGCAGTCGGATCGAACCATTCACTGACAGTCCCCGGAACCGGATTCCCAGTAAACGCTGGATTAATGAATGGCCGCACGGTATTCTTCGTATCCCCGTTTCGCGATGGGTTGTAACTCATTTGCGGAGTAAATGGAAATCCGGATTGAACCGTCACGATGGTATTTACCGACCACCCGCCTACTATCGCCTCGGTGAAGCCAGTCAAGTTGCCTGCAAACGCCCGGCCGTGTCCAAACGGCAGTTGGTAGACGGCGCTGATCACACCTACATGCTTGGCGTTGAATGTCGCCAGGCCTTTATCCGCAGCCAGGTTAAAAGGATTCGAGACAAGTCCAGGAGCGTTGTTTGCGGTTGTTCCATTCAACGAATCGCCGTCATCGATCGCCTTCGACCACGTATAGATTCCGCGCAGCGACAAGCTGTTGCTGAGCCGGTGGTTCGCATCCACTTGCAAAGCATTGTAGCTACTGGTACCCAGCGAAAACCAAGACCACGGGTTCGCGAGGCTAAAGTTGCACGTTGTAACCGTTGCGCTACAAGCGGCGGGAGTGTAATACGTTCCGGCTGGCACGGCTGCGCCGGTTAAGGCGCCAAAACCGGCGGGAAAGATCGTGGGGCATGCCACGTTAGGGCAAATCACTGGCGAAGGTTCATTCGTGTCCAAACCGATAATCTCATGATAGCCATGCGATCCAACATAGCCGACGCTCAAAGAAGTGTTGGGTGTCAGTTCCCGCTGGACGCGAAGCGAGTACGAAATAAGGGTGGGAGTTTTCAAGTTAGGTTGCACTCCGCCGGGGGCGTACTTAGCTCCCGTGGCTACAGGAGAGAGCGGTTCCGGCAGATTCGCAACCGGCACGGAGCTTACCGCGTATGCCGGATTAAAGGGCCCATTCTGGTCCATGCGATATCCCAGCGCATCCTGAAGGTCGTTATACATTCCAAATCCGGCGCGAATGGCAGTTTTTTCACCGAACGGGCTCCATGCTACACCGATCCGAGGCTGGGCCAGAAACTTCGCATTGTTCGTGGTGAAAGGAGAGCTGCTTATGTTTGGAGTGGTGTTGATCACGCCATTCGTGAACAAAAAGTTGGCTGCGCGACCATGCGCCTCGTTCCATCCGGCTGACGATTCCTCCCGGAATCCTAGCGACACTGTCAGCCTGCGGTTCACTCGAATCGCATCTTCCGCATAGAATGCGAAGAAGAGCGATCGCCAATTCAATTCCGTCGGGGCGGGATCGTATGTAAAGGTTCCTATAACTCCGCCCAGCAGCGCATTGATGCTGCCGAATGATGACTGCCCGAATTGGCTGAGCGCGATATTTTCATTCGATTGAAACTGTTGAAACCATGCCCCGAAGCTGAATTGATGCCTGCCGCGAGTCATCGTCACCTGGTCCTCATAGGTGTACAGGTTCCTAAACACATCCAGATTTGTTCCGTTGTTGCTCCCTGCCAATCCCAATTGCGTCGCAGGATTCGAAGCTGTGCTTCCCCCAACCACCACGGCTCCCGTGGGAAAAGTTCCCACAAAACTTGTGACGTTGGCCGCGGGAGTTCCGGGCGTGAGTTTGCCAAGGAAATAATAAGCCGCGCGAGAGTAGCCAACTCGTGCAGTATTCACGAGAGAAGGAGAAAAGACGTGCGTCTCTTCCACGCTCAGCACCTGTTCTCGCAGGTTGGCTATATCAGTGCTGAATGGATCGAGAGGAGTTGCCGTCACGGCTGCGCCATCGTCAACGGTGTAGATCGCGCTGAGGGTGTCTTTTGGAGAGAATACGTGGTCCATACGCACCGTGCCGAAGTCCTCACGAATGGTTTGCGGTGCACTCCCGGTAAACTGCGCGATGCCGCTCAGGCCACCGCCTGGCAGGGTAAGTTCCGGTCCATTCGGCGCGGGCCACAAGTTCAGCAATTGCTGCACCTTTAGGGCACATGCAGCCTGCTGCGCCGCCGTGCACGCGGATCCGAACTTGACAAATGTGCCGGCGCGCGAATCAAGAGCTGGTACGAAAGTGTTCGATGTCTGGCTCAAGAACTGTCTCAGTCCCTCGTAATTGGCAAACACAAATGTCTTGTCGGTGTGGATCGGCCCGCCCATCGCAGCGCCAAACTGGTTCCTCCGAAACGGCGGCGCCGAAACGCCTTCAGGATCGAAGTAGTTCCGCGCGTCCAAAACGTTATTGCGCAGAAAGTCGTACGCCGACCCGTGCCATTGGTTAGTGCCCGATTTGGTGACGATCACCACCTGTCCCCCAGGGCGTTTGCCGTACTCGGCGCCATAGGAATCGCGCAGAACGTTGAATTCACGGACAGATTCAACCCCCAGCAGCTCCCCGCTCGTGCTCCCAGGCTGCATATTGTTTTCAGCGGCGCCCGTGTATTCCACGCCGTTCAGGAGAAAGATGTTTTGCTGCGGCCGGTTTCCTGAAACCGCAAAATTATTGCCATTCGTGGAATTCGATACGCCCGTTCCACCTGTCTTCTGCATGGTGAAATTCACAACTCCGGGATTGAGCGGCAGGAGCAGATCATAGCTCCGCCCATTAAGAGGAAGGTCTTCCACCTGTTGCTCGCCGACCAGTCCCGAAATGTCCGCCGTGGTGGTGCTCACGATCGGAGCGTTCTCGTTCACCGTGACCTGCTCTTCGACCTGCCCCAGGCGCAATGTCAGGTTGACGATCGCTTCCTGGCCGACCACCAGCTGAATTCCGGTACGGATTTCCTCGGCGAAGCCCTGTTTTTTGACGTGGACTTCATAGCGGCCGACCGGCAGCTCGAAAAGAGCGTAGCTGCCCTCATCGTTCGTAGCAGTCGAGCGGGTGATGCCGGTGTCCAACTGCTTCGCCGCAACCGCGGCCCCAGCTACCGCGGCGCCAGACGGATCGGTGACCGTGCCGGAAACAGTCGCGGAAACCTGGGCAAAAACGCTGGAACTCCACAATAGTAGAAAAGCAAGGAAGCCAAAGCGCATCGGGTATCCGCCTCAATAAAGAAATGTTGGCCCATGCCATAGCAAAGGCCACTGGAAAGCGCTATACGTTTTAATACGTGTAGATAAGTAATGTCAAATCGACTTAATGCGATATACGTAGCGGCAATGGCGATCGGCGGATAGCTTGCGGGTAACGAATTACGGGCGGACGATCATTACTTCGGTTGACTTGATCAATGCCGCCGCGGTTTCGCCCACTTTCAGGCGCATTTCGCGCACGGCGTCGGCGGTAATGATGGAGGTGATGTGCTGGCCGCCGATCGATAGCGTCACCTGGGCCATCAGTCCGCTGACTTTAATCTCGGTGACGCGGCCCGCCAACTGGTTGCGTCCGCTGATCCTGCGAAAGTTCGGCCGGCGTTCGCGCACGGGGCCGCGCTCCCCGGCGCGGTAAAGGAATTTGTCTACTTGCTTCTCGGGGATACGGTGGTGGCCGCCGGCGGTTTTCACGGTGCGGATCTTGC
>JBEKTG010000046.1:0-12161 GCA_049516275.1 Candidatus Acidiferrales bacterium | reverse complement strand
CGGTGCATGCGCGCGTGTTTCAAAACCGGGAAATTCTGGAATTATTCGCGAAATTCCGCTCCTCGAAGACCTTCGTCGGCCGCGATCAGGTCCGCGAAGGCCTTTTCCTCAAGTAAACATTCCCGCGTCGTATTTTAATTCCACGCGAGGGGTTTTCCGTGCTCTGCGTAGACAGCTACCCACAAGCCTATGTTGGCTAAGCTGTTCTCGGACTGACCGCCAGGAAATGCATGGCGGCGTAGGCGCGCCACGGGGTGAACTTTTCGAAGATGCCGAGTAGTTCTGTCGGAGAAACGGGCCGGCCGCGAGCTGCCAGCGCCCGCCGCAGTCCGAGATCGGTGTGCGGAAGGGCGTCTGGCTCGCCGAAGCTTCGCATCGCGATGTAGGATGCCGCACCCTCGTTCAATCCCGGATGAGCGCGCAGCCACGAAAGTGCGCTGCGCAGGCCCTTTCCCGAGTCGAAGGACAGTTTCCCGGCCAACACGGCCTGCGCGAGAGATCCGATCGCGGCAGCCTGATCCGCTGGAACACCGATTGTCGCGAGATCGGCGCCGGCCAGAATTTCAGGCCTCGGAAACAAGTGAGAGAGACCGCGGACGGGCATCCGAAGAGGGCGGCCAAACGTGCGCACGAGACGCCGGGCGAGGGCCTTTCCGTCCACGACCGTAAGCTGCTGTCCCAGAACGGCCCTTACAGCTAATTCGAACCCGTCCCATACGCCGGGAACTCGGAGACCCGGCCGCGCTGCCAGAATCTTTGCGAGCGTCGCATCCTGGGACAGATGCTGCCCGATCTGCACCACATCCGCTTCCAGATCGAACATCCGGCGGACGCGCTGAACGATCTGCATCAGGCAGCCGCAGCTTGGAATGTTGATAATGCGCATCGACAAACGCGAGCGGCCAGCCTCGTGCCAGACCTCGATAGCACCGACGACATCGCCAATCTCAATCGTCCGTCTGTAAAAATCGCCGTCCACCGCCTCGACATCGGGAGTGATTCTCTCTTTGAAAAATTCAAGCAGCCCGGGCCATTCAAAAGGAGGACGGTACGGAAGATGCACAACGAGCCCGGATTCCGGTTCCGGCGTCCCGGACATCCCGTGGCGGAGGCGAAGCTTCGTGGGAGGCTGCCCGAATGTCGCGCGCACGGCGTGGTTGAATTGGCGGATGCTTCGGAAGCCTGTGCGCGAGGCGATTTCGGCAATGGCTGTGTTTGTTTCGAGAATCAAATCTCTGGCAACATGCACGCGGTGAGAGCGCGCGATTTTCAGCGGCGATGCTCCCAAATGCCGCTCGAAGAGCCGCCGCAGGTGGCGCGATCCAATCCCCACGCACTCGCAAAGCTGCTCCAGATTTCCGTTGTCCAGAGCGCCCTGGGAGATCAGCTGGAGCGCATGAGAAACGACCGCCAAGGTGCCAAACCAGGCGGAACTGCCGGGCGAAGTGTCCGGGCGGCAGCGCTTACAGGGGCGAAAACCGGCTGCCTCCGCCGCCCCGGTGGACGGGAACCATCGTACTCTGGCCGGGCGTCCGAAAGACGCCGGGCAGGTCGACCGGCAATACACGCCCGTGCCGGCAATGCCGACAAAGAGACGTCCGTCAAAGCGCCGGTCCCGGCTGTATACGGCCTGCCAACAAACGGCCGGGTCGAGTTCCGGCTTCCCCGTAGCGGCGCGCGCTAAGGGATTCGTCACGGCACGATTCGCCGCAGAGGCCGTGGGAGGCATGATCTTTATCATATGCCTTTCCAGGTTTACGGTTGCCGTGAAATGCCGATCGCTCATTGCCGAAGAAAATCGCCCCTTAACAGGCGCCTCCGGTCACCAACTTCTCGTGTAACCGATGCTTGTGGTCGTATACCAGGGAGCCGTGATGATTTTGTTGAACGTTTCCTGAATCCAGATGGAGCTGTGCGCGGTAAAGTGAACGACTGCCCCGAGAGACTCGCCGTCGTAAAAATGATTCTGAACCTGGGCATTTCCCGTGAAGGTGCTGATGCCGATCTGCACCCAGGTATAGCCGGTGACCCGCGTCGTTTTCGGCAATCCGAAGTTTTTCATGACTCCAAAGCTTTCCGTGTGCGAGCCGTAGTCGGAATGCCAGAAGCCGGGACCGGCGTCTTCATAGGTATAGGCAAAGGTAAGCTCGTCCCCGATGGGATCCTTTTTCAAGAAGCCGAACGTGTGGCCGATGCCAATGTTGTCGTTCGCCTTGGGAAGGAGTCCAGGCCGGACAAAATCCGATCCGAGCATAATGAACAGATCGGTGCTGGTTCCCGCCTCTTCGACACTGGCGGCCGGCGGGTTCTGGGCTTGGGCCTGCGCCCTGCAGAACGGAGCCAAAAGAAACAACAGAATCGCCGCAAAGAAAGCCCTTGAGAGCTTCGAGCAGAAACCAGAGGTAAGCATCATTGTGAATTTCTCTCCCTTCGAAAGAGCAATTGAATTGACGTTTCCCGCCGCACACGCACCACACAAGCTGCCGATGCAATTCCAATGCTGAAAGCGTGAGGCAATCCTACGGTGCTATGCGTAAAAGAGGCGTAAGGGGAGAAGGACAAATATGCGATAACGTCCGAAACTTGCCAGCGTTGAGCGATGCGGAAACCGGGGTCTGGAACCAATGTCAGCGGCCCAAAAATGGGGGTTCAGGCTTATCGGGAAAGAAATTCAGAGAGGCGGCTCTGCTACGGCGCGGCCGACAAACGCAGGTCATGGTGCGGATTTAGCAGTCTTTCGAGGAGGGAGGGAGGCGGTGAGCGCCGCGAGGCCTTGACCGAGCTTCGTGCGCTCCTCGGGAGTCATGCCCGTTTCGTTGCCGAGGGGCATGTTGTTGGACTTTACGGCTTGCTCTTCGATCTGGGCGGCGTGCAGCTTAATTTCGTCCATGGTGTCAAACATGATGCCCAGGGGTGCGCGGGGAATGCCGGCGTGCACGGGTTGGTCGCTGTGGCAGGGGCTGCAGTGAGTGCGCACGAGGCGCCGGACTTCGATGGGTGACACCGTTTTTGCCGAAACCGGCGCGGGGGAAAAGGAGCGCGAAGCGGCGATCATCACGAAGATATATCCCGCGACGCCCGCGGTAGCGTAGCCGTAATTCACCGTGCCTTGGTCCTTGAGGTTGAAGAACTCGCGGATGGGCCACGATGCGGCGCAGAGGCCTGAAAGAATCAGCCAGTTGTACGGGACGCTGTAGAGCATCGGGTAATGGTTGCTGATCATGATGAGCAGCACCGGCAGCGTCATGTAATTGTTGTGCATGGAGCGCTGCTTGGCCTTTTGTCCCAGGCGCGGATTGGGCTTCTCGCCCTTGAGCAGCGCGGCCACGGTCTTCTTCTGATTCGGGATGATAACGGCGAACACGTTGGCGGCCATCGCCGTGCCGATCATCGCGCCCACATGGATGAACGCGCCGCGTCCGGTAAAAATGCGGCAAAGCACATAGGCCGACCCCACGAGCACTCCGCCCCACGCCAAGCCCAGCACGCGGCTGTCGCGGCCCAGCGGAGACCTGCAAAGCGTGTCGTACACGACCCAGCCGCCGGCGATGAAACCCAGGCCGACCAGAATCGCGTGCAAGGGCGTGAGGTGCAGCTTCGTCTCGTCGATCAGGTAGAGCTTGGGGTTCAAATAGTAGACAACGCAGAGCAGCAAGAAGCCGCTGAGGAATGTGAGGTAGGCTTCCCACTTGAACCAGTGCAGGTCCGCAGGCAGTTCCGCTGGCGCCACCATGTATTTTTTGTTGTGGTAGAACCCGCCGCCGTGAACGGCCCAGAGTTCCCCGCCCACGCCGGCCTCCTGGTCCTCTTTGCGCGCAGGAGGACGCAGGGAAAGGTCGAGCCAGACGAAATAAATCGACGCGCCAATCCACATGATGCCAGCCATCACATGGAACCAGCGCAGGGCGAGACCAATCCAGGCGGCGAAATCGAGTTCCATCTTTATCCCGACCTGCAAAGCACGAAACGAACTCCAGCAGATAAAGAGAAAACTATAGCAGGCGAAAGGGATGGCCCGCCAACCATTCCGGAGAAGCGGAGGACCTGCCTGCATCACCGCAAAGCCTAGCGAGAGGCGATTCGAGACTATTCTTCTTCGGCCGGGGCGTTCTTCAGAGGAATGGAAGCGCTTCGTTCGCGCGACTTCCAGGCGTGGTAGGCGGCGGGCATGAGCGAAAACACGATCACGGCGGCGATCACGTAATGAATGCGCTTATCGATATTGGGCACGGTGCGGCCAAGGGTATAGCCGAGCAGCGTCATGCCCCAGACCCAGGAGAATCCGCCAACAATGTCATAGAGAAGGTAGCGGGTGTAACTCATCTTCGCGGCCCCCGCGACGGGCGGGCAAAACGTGCGAATGATGGGGACAAAGCGGGCCATGATGATCGTCTTGCCGCCATTTTTCTCGTAGAACTCGTGGGCGGCCTGAAGATGGCGTTTCTTGAAAAAACGCGAGTCGGGGCGCTCGTAGAGGGTCTTGCCGGCGCGCCATCCGATAAAATATCCCAATTGGTCCCCGGCAATGGCGCAGAGAGTCACCAGAGTGAGCAGCGATGCCAGCTTCATCTGTCCGGCTCCGGCGAACACGCCCGCCGTGACCAGCAAGGAATCGCCCGGCAGGAAGAAACCTACGAACATTCCGGTCTCGACGAATACGATCAGACAGACGAGGGCCGTTCCGCCCCATTCAATGAGGCCTCTGACATCATAGAGCTGCGCAAGGATGTGGCGTACGGCTTCAACCATGTGGCGAATTTCCTCTTCGAGCTAGTCGGTCTGATTATTACCGGTGTATCTCTCATTCAACGATAGCAGAAAAGCCCGGAGCCGCGACATCCTCGGCCGGCCCCATTTCCGACTAGTACTTTGGCCCCAGCCGGAATAGCCCCCTGTACCATTGGCCCATTCCAGACCGTCCCGCACAATCGCCTTGTTCGAAAATGATTCGAAACAATGATTCGAAACTGGCGCTTCCGAAAGGGACAACACAATGGAAGGTGGTTACGCAGTCTGGATGGGGCAACCGGTAATCCTTCGAGTGGTGACGGGAAACCTTCGCGTGCCCCTGCGCGGGCGTCTGCTTTCGGAAACCGATAAATCGCTCCGGCTGCGCGTTTCCGACAGCTGGGACATCGATATCTTCAAATCCATGGTGGCGGCGGTCGAGCACGATTTGCCCGTATACGTCTTGAACTAGAGGGCGGCATGAGCGCGCTGGCAGGAAACCCTGGGCGGCCGTTTCGAGACGCCGCAGCCGCTGAAATGCCCTTCCCCGCGAACTGCGAGGAAATCGCGATGCGGCGAAAGTTACTCATAGTCCGCGACACGCTGGTGGTGCTGGCGCTCCAGGCGGTGTTCCGGGCGACCCAGGCGCTGCGCAGTCTGAATTACTGAAGGCGGCGCGCTCGAGGTCGCGGTAGAGCAGTCAAGAGTTTGTTGGCCCAGTTCCCCTCTCAGCCCCCCAACCCGGGTCTGTCCCCCCACGGACCCGGGGTTTTCCCCTCCTCACTCTCTATCATTCCTGCCCCACTATTCTCTTTGACTCTGTGCGCGTCCTCGATAAGACTAGGCCGCGGTTCACGCGGACATGAAACTCTCCATTGCCGATTGGGTTGTTATCGCTGCGTACCTGCTGCTTACGCTGATTCAGGGGCTGTATTTCCGCCGGCAGTCGAGCAGGAGCACGGCGGATTATTTCGTTTCCGGGCGCCGCGCGGCCTGGTGGCTGATCGGCACCTCGATGGTGGCGACGACTTTTGCGGCGGACACGCCGCTGGTGGTGACGGGCCTCGTCTACCGCAACGGAATCGCGGGCAACTGGATATGGTGGAGCATGCTGCCCGCCGGGATGATGACGGTATTTTTGTTCGCGCGATTGTGGGTCCGCGCAGGCCTCCTCACCGACGTGGAATTCGCGGAGTTGCGCTATGCCGGAAAGCCGGCGGCGTTTCTGCGCGGATTTCGTGCCATCTATCTGGGGCTGCTCGTGAATTGCGTGATTCTGGGCTGGGTCACAAAGGCCATGACGACAATTGTGGGCGTGGTGCTGGGCATAAACGAACGCACCGCGCTGGCGCTTTGCGTCTTCGTGCTGATTCCCTTCACCGGAATCTACGTGTCGCTCGGCGGCCTGTGGGGAGTGCTCTGGACGGACCTGTTTCAGTTCGTTCTGAAAATGGGAGTGGTGATTGGGGTCGCCTGGTATGGAGTAGGTGCCGCAGGTGGAATGAGGGGAATGATCACGAGGCTCGGCGCGATGCAGAGCGAAGCGGGCCCTGGCGCGGCCAGCATCACTTCGTTTTTCCCCGACTTTTCGCACGGCTTCGCGAGCGAAGCGCTGTGGACCATTCCGGTGATTACATTCTGCGTATACCTCGGCGTGCAGTGGTGGGCGTTCTGGTATCCCGGCGCAGAGCCGGGGGGCGGCGGATACGTGGCGCAGCGGATCCTGAGTGCCCGCAGCGAGCGCGACGGATTGCTCTCCGTTTTGTGGTTCAACTTCGCGCATTACGCGTTGCGCTCCTGGCCGTGGATACTGGCGGCCCTCGCCGTGGCGGTGCTCTACCCGAATCTCGCGCAGCCGGAATCGGGATACGTAAGGCTGGCGGTGGATCATTTGCCACGCGCGGCGCGCGGTCTGCTGGTGGCAGGTTTTCTGGCGGCTTTCATGTCCACAATCGCCACGCACCTCAACTGGGGCAGCTCGTATCTTGTTTCGGACTTCTACCGCCGCTTCGTGCGCCGGGATGCATCGGAACGGCATTACGTCGACGTATCGCGATGGGTGACGATTCTGCTGGTGGTCCTCGCTGCATGGGTTTCCTGGGAGCTTGTAACGATTCGCGCGGGCTGGGAGGCGCTGCTCGAAGTGGGCGCGGGAACGGGAAGCGTGTATCTTCTTCGCTGGTACTGGTGGCGGATCAATGCCTGGAGCGAAATTGCGGCCATGACCACCGCGCTGATAGTGACGATTGCGATTCGCTGGACAAATCCGTTTCACGGTTCCGAACCTTCGGTCTTCGCGAAACAAACTTTGTTGACGACGGCACTTACGACTGCGGCTTGGGCCGTCGTTACTCTGCTGACTCCGGCGGAGCCGCACGACACGCTCGTGAACTTTTATCGCCGGGTTCGGCCGGATGCCTCCGGGTGGAAACCGGTCGCGCAAGCCGTGACGGACATCCCCCCGGAGCGGAACCTTACACGCAACCTCTGTAATTGGGCCGCAGGCTGTGCGATGATCTATTCGGCCCTCTTTGGGGTAGGAAAGATCTGCCTGCTTGCATGGCGAACCGGAAGTCTGCTCCTCGCTTTTTCCGCCATCTGCGCCGCATATATTTACAGAGGGCTTTCAGCGTCTGAACGGACCGGGTACGGGCACGATCCCGAAAGCGGCGGCATCATGGGAAGCGGAAGTTATGAAGCTCGTTGACGAGATCAGCTAGAAACTTGCGGCAAACTGCCGTATTGTATGCCCCGGCCATGCGCGGAGCGGCCGTTTTCTGGAAGCGGAAGAGATTGGGATTGAACAACCTTTTTAACGTCTTGAACAACGACATTACAAACGCCATTAAAAACGCCACGGAAGACCCGGCCAGGTCACCATACCTTGCCATGTTCCCTGCAGCCCAACTTAAGGAGCCTTCATGAGGATTGCCAGCGTCGCGAGCGCTTTTCCGAAACATTATTACGACCAGGGGCTTGTGGTGGAAGCGCTTAAGAATTACTGGCGCGGGCGTCTGCCGAGCCCGGGAATACTCGACCGGCTGGACGAAAGCATGAAGGTGGGTGGGCGCTACCTCGTTCGTCCACTCGATTTCTACGAAAATGAGATGGCCACCTGGGGACAAGCGAACGACGTCTGGATCGAAGCGGGCCTCGAACTGGGCGAAAAGGCATTGTGCCACGCGCTCACGAAGGCGGGTCTGCAGCCGCGCGAACTGAGCGCCATTTTCGTGACTTCGGTCACCGGCATCGCGGCACCTTCTCTGGACGCGCGGCTCGCCAACCGCATGGGTCTTTCGCCCAACATCAAGCGCATTCCGATATTTGGGCTGGGCTGCGTTGCGGGAGCGGCGGGAATCGCGCGCGCGGCCGATTACGTGCGAGGCTATCCCGACCAGGCTGCCGCGCTGCTATCGATCGAGTTGTGCTCGCTCACGCTGCAGCGCGACGATCTATCGATGGCCCACGTAATCTCGGCGATGCTGTTCGGCGACGGAGCGGCGGCGACGATCGTGGTGGGGTCGGAAGTGGAATCCGACGGCCCCGAAATTCTCGCCACAAAATCGATTCTGTATCCCAATTCCGAGAGAACGATGGGATGGGACATCTCCGAAAAAGGCTTCCGCATCGTATTATCGCCGGAAGTTCCCGACACGGTGCTGCGTCACCTGGGGGGGGATGTCGACACGTTTCTCGCGGAGCAAGGTTACACCCGCGGCGACATCAAGAGCTGGGTGATGCACACGGGCGGCCCAAAGGTGCTGGAAGCGACCGCGACGGCGCTCGGGATCACCGAAAAGGATCTTGCGGCGTCGTGGGAGTGCCTGCGCAAGGTGGGGAATCTGTCTTCCACGTCCGTCCTGCTGGTTTTAGAGGACGTTTACTCGCACCGCCGTCCGGAACCGGGGTCGCTGAGCATTCTGGCCGCGATGGGTCCTGGTTTCTGCTCCGAACTTGTTCTTCTGCGGTGGTGACGCCGTGAGGGCGCGAAGCCATGACATCGGATGTAGTGGTCGTCGGAGCGGGGCCGGCGGGAATCGCCACCGCTATTGCCGCGTCGCTCAAGGGCCTTCGCGTTACCGTCCTCGATTCGCGCAAACCACCGATTGATAAACCGTGCGGCGAGGGGTTGCTTCCTCAGGCCGTCACCGCGGTCCGCAAGATTGGAATCGAGCTCGATTCCAGCAACGCCTTCCCTTTTTACGGCATCCGCTTCTGCGACGAAAACTCCTCCGCGACCGCCCGGATTGCGAACGGACATGCATGCGGTGTGCGCCGCACCACGCTTCACCGGCTTCTGATGGACCGCGCTCTCGAACTGGGCGTCTCGTTCCGGTGGGGCGCCCGCGTTTCGGATTTGAGCGGTGGCGGCGTGACTGCCGACGGGGCGTTCTTTTCGTGCAAGTGGATCGTAGGGGCCGATGGGCAGAATTCTATCGTGCGCCAGTGGTCAGGATTGGGGCCGCAGCGCTACAGGCGTACGCGGTTCGGATTCCGCCGGCACTATCGCGTGTCGCCGTGGACCGACGCCGTGGAAGTCCACTGGGGCAAACGCTGCCAGATGTTTGTGACGCCCACGCGCGCGCATGAGGTTTGCATTGTGCTTTTGTCAAGCGATCCGCACATGCGTATCGAGCGGGCGCTCGAGATGTTTCCAACGGTGGCAAGGCATCTGCGCGGCGCTGCCGCGGAGGGAGCCGAAGGCGGGGCGATCACCGCGCTGGGACGGGCGCGCGCGGCCACCTGCAGAAACGTCGCGCTGGTGGGAGACGCTTCGTGTGCGATCGATGGAATCGCGGGCCAGGGATTGAGTCTCGCATTTCAGGAAGCTGTTTGCCTGAGCGAAGCGCTTGCCTGCAACAATCTGTCCGCTTACGAAAACGCGCACCGGCGGATTACGACGATGGCCGTTCGCATGACGCGGCTTTTGCTGCTGATGGAGCGGAGTACGTTGATCCGGTCAAAAACGCTGCGGCTTTTTGAAGCGCAGCCTGGGTT
The DNA here is from genome assembly GCA_049516275.1 of Candidatus Acidiferrales bacterium. Classification (GTDB taxonomy): domain Bacteria; phylum Acidobacteriota; class Terriglobia; order Acidiferrales; family UBA7541; genus Palsa-295. The sequence continues at coordinate 2,435 of JBEKTG010000046.1, read as the reverse complement.
GTTTTCAAAAATGATGTCGATTCATACCGGCGAGTCTTCGGCGGAATCCTTGCGCGCGCGGGAAATGGTGAATCTGGGATGGCGCGTTCTGTTTGCGTGAAAGCAAAGAAAAGCAGACCCCTCACTGCGTTCGGGACGACAACGAAAAGTCGAAGGCCCGCCACGAATACGAGGACCGTTCTAGCGGCTTTCGTCGGTCAGCAATAACTCTTTGGCGCGCTGCGCGGCCTTTACTACGGCTTTGATCAGAGTAACGCGCAGGCCGCCTTCTTCGAGCTCGAGGATGCCATCGATGGTGCAGCCGGCGGGCGTGGTTACCGTGTCCTTCAGCAGCGCGGGATGATCGCCGGTTTCGATCACCATTTTGGCGGCGCCCAGGGTCATCTGCGACGCGAGCAGCGTGGCGAGGTCGCGGGGCAGGCCGACCTTCACGCCGCCTTCGGCGAGTGATTCCAGGATGATATAGATAAACGCGGGGCCGCTGGCAGAGAGGCCCGTGACGGCGTCCATGTGCTTTTCGTCGACGACTACCGTTTTCCCGACGGCGTCGAAAAGCTTGCGCGTGGTATCGATATCTTTCTGCTTCGCGAACTTCCCTTTCGCGATCGCCGTGATTCCCTCCCCCACCATGGAAGGGGTATTGGGCATGGCGCGGACTACCGGGACATTCGCGGCGATCCGGCGCTCGATGTAATCGGTGGGGACCGAAGCGGCTACCGATATCACGAGTTTTGTCTCGTCAAGTTCGGGCGCAATCTCGTCGACCACCTGCCCTACGGTTTGAGGCTTCACGCCAAGGATAATTACATCCGCGGCGCGCGCAGCCGCGCGATTGTCCGTCCCCGAAGAAATTGGCACCCGTGCCAAATTCTTTCGCTGCTGCCCGGCATGGCCCACGGTCGCGGAGATGTTCTGCGGCGACACCAATCCCTGCTTCACGAAGGCCTCGATCAATATTCCGCCCATTTTTCCGGCCCCCAGTACGGCGAGCCGCATGGGGCTGGCAGAGTGTGCCATACCGTTGTTCCCCTTTCGCTTGATCCAGCAGGGAGAAGCAGGCGCAGCCAAGAAACAGACTGGATAAGGACAAGCGGAATGATACAGGAGGACACGCAAAAGTTGTAGGCTTCCCCGCCCTTGCGCACAATGATTTGGCGGCCCGGTTTCTTTACTGGTAACCTTTCGTTCTGCGCGGTTTCTCCGGCCGCGCGATTGGGAAGCGAGGTAACGAATGCGCCGTTCCGTTCTTATCGGCCTTCTGCCGATTCTCATTCTTCTATCGGCTCGTGGCGACGAGGAACCTTTGCAAGGGTTCGCTCCGCAGAACTCCGCCGCGGAGCGTGACTGGGAAACGAAGTTTCGCGCGATTCCCAGCGCACAGAACCAGCGCGACTTCATGCAACGGCTGACGGCGCGGCCGCACCACGTCGGCTCGCCTTATGACAAGGACAACGCGGATTGGATCCTCGCGAAATTCAAGGAATGGGGCTGGGACGCGCACGTCGAAACATTCCAGGTGCTGTTTCCCACGCCGAAAGAGCGCGTTCTGGAAATGACGGAGCCCACGAAGTTCACGGCGAAGCTGCAGGAGCCGCCGGTTTCCGTGGACCCGACCTCGAACCAGCAGAACGAGCAGCTCCCTTCTTACAACGCCTACTCGATCGATGGCGATGTAACCGCTCCGCTTGTCTTCGTGAACTACGGCCTGCCGAAAGACTACGAAGATCTCGATCGCCTCGGCGTCTCCGTGAAGGGAGCCATCGTCATCGCCAAGTACGGTAATTCCTGGCGTGGGATCAAGCCGAAGGTTGCCGCCGAGCACGGAGCGATTGGCTGCCTGATTTACTCCGATCCGCAAGACGACGGCTACTTCGTCGACAACGTATTCCCGAAAGGACCCATGCGCCCGTTGGACGGAGTACAGCGCGGCAGCGTGATGGATTTTCCGTCGAGCAGCCCGGGCGATCCGCTGACTCCCGGCATTGGCGCAACCGCAGATGCGAAACGGCTGGCCGTGAAGGACGCGCCGAGCCTCACCAAAATCCCGGTGCTGCCGATCTCCTACGGCGATGCGCAGCCGCTGCTGGCCGCGCTGACGGGCCCCATGGCTCCCAAGGAATGGCGCGGCGGGCTGGCGATTCCCTACCATATAGGGCCGGGCGCGGCGAAAGTTCATCTGAGGGTCAGCTTCAACTGGGACATCAAGCCGGTCTACGACATCATCGCGAAGATTCCGGGTTCCGAGCAGCCGGACGCCTGGGTGATCCGCGGGAACCACCACGACGCATGGGTAAACGGCGCGGAGGATCCGACTTCCGGGCAGGTGACGCTGCTCGAAGAGGCTCGGGCGCTCGGTGAATTGTCCAAGCAGGGATGGAAACCCAAGCGCACGATCATCTATTGCGCGTGGGATGGCGAAGAACCGATGCTGCTCG
>JBEKTG010000045.1:0-12938 GCA_049516275.1 Candidatus Acidiferrales bacterium | reverse complement strand
CCCTTACGAATCGGGCGCGGACGCTTACGCGCGAGAACGATCTGGGAGCCGGACTGGAAACGGCGCGGGCGGGCGCGGAGACGGTTGCGGCGACAGGAGCGCGAGACGGAACTGGATCGGGGCGGTCGATCATGGCGGCAGGCGCAGCGATCGGGCCACTCGCGGCCCGGGGGGCGGCCGCCGGCGCCGCTGGCGCGGCGTTCGACACGTTGCCGGAATCCAGCGCTACGTTGGCGAGCGCGTCGGCGTCACGATTTAATTCGCGCCGGACGTGCTCGATCATGAAATAGCCTATCTCCCGCGCGAGTTTCGAGGCGCGCTCGTGCAGCGGCTTGAGTTCGGGGCTCTTCACCTTGTAGCGGCCCTGCATCTGGCGCACGAGAAGCTCGGAATCGCTGCGGATGCGCAGAGCGCTGATGCCCTGGTTCACGGCGTAATCGAGAGCGGCGAGCAACGCGTAGTATTCCGCGACGTTGTTGGTCTCGCGACCGATTTTCTTTGCGAGTTCGAGGACGATCTTGCCTTCGGCGTCACGCAGAACCACCGCATAGGCAGCAGGACCGGGGTTGCCGCGCGAGGCCCCGTCGATATTCGCGATGTGGACGCCTGCGGGCGGTCCGCCGGATTGCGCGTCGGAGAAGAGGCGTGCGTTGCCGGGCGGCGGGACCCTAGATTTCATTGGGGGGCTTCATTGGGGAATGTCGCCGGGCTGGCCCGCGGACGCGGAGGCGCGGAAAGTCGGTTCGATGTAATAGAGGATGCGTGTGCAGGTCTCGCAGTGGAACATTTCGTCGCTGCCGAGGCGGCGCATTTCCTGAAAGACGTGGGGCCGGACGCGCATGCCGCACGCGCCACATTTTTCGTCGCGAACTTCGGCGAGGGCCACGCCGTTGTGTTTGCGGGCGATGCGCTCGTAATGATCGAGCAGGTTTTCGGGGATTTCCGCCACTACGGCGGCTCTTTCGGCAGTAAATTCCGCGAGCGACTTTTCGGCGGCCGCCTTGTTCTCTTCGATGGTCGCGCGCTGGACGCGAACCTCGGCTTCCACGTCCTTCAGCGCGGCTTCGGCCTTCTTGATGCGGCGGTCGTACTCCTCGCCGGCGACCATTTGTTCGAGCAGGCGATCTTCCGCTTTGGCGATCTCGTCTTCGGCCATTTGCACTTCGTGCTGGAGGGCCTTGTAGGCTTCGTTGGTTTTTACCTGGGAAGTCTGGTCGCGATACTTGCGGACGCGGTCTTTCCACCCTTCCACGTCGAGCTCATATTTTTTGCGGTCTTTGAAGGAGGCGAGCTGGGCGGCTTTGCTCTGCTCGAGCTCCGCTTTGGCGGAGGCGGCGCGGGCGTCGGCATCGGCGAGTTTTTTGGGGAACTTGGCGAGCTGCGCTCGTACTTCGTTCAGCCGGACATCCACGCTCTGCAGTTCGAGCAGCTTCTGAAGGACGGTGAGCACCGAGGCATTCTAGCACATGGTTCTGGGCTTATTTCATGGGCTGAAAGCGGAGGCGAGCGCCGCAGGGCATCGGGCTTATAATGGTGAGCGAGGGGTCACGAGTTGAGAATTCTTCTATTCAGCGGGAAGGGCGGAGTGGGCAAGACGAGTCTGGCCGCCGCCACCGGCGTGAAGCTGGCGGAACTGGGCTACCGCACGCTGGTGATGAGCATCGATCCGGCGCACAGCCTGGGCGATTCGTTCGACTTGAACGACGACTTGTTCCACGCGCACACCTCCGATCCACTGGCCATCAACGAGACGCTCTCGATTCTTGAACTCAATATTCAGAAGGAAATCAAGCGGCACTGGCAGGAGATTTCGTCCTACGTGAGCTCGGTGCTGCGGACGACGGGGATCAGCGGCGTGGAAGCGGAGGAGCTGGCGATTCTGCCGGGTATGGAAGAGCTGAGCGCGATGATGTACATCAACCAGTACCGGCGCGAGCAAACCTACGACGTGATCGTGCTGGACGCGGCGCCCACGGCTGAGTCGATGCGCTTCATCAGCATGCCCACGACGCTCGACTGGTACATGAAGCACATTTTCCCTTTTCAGAGGAACCTGCTGAAGGCGGTGAGGCCGATCGCCAACCGCGTGGCGCCGTTCGAATTGCCCACCGACAGCTACTTCGTGAACATCCGCAGCCTCTTCGAGAAGCTCGAAGGGGTGGATGACATCATGGAAGACCCGAATACGACGAGCGTGCGGCTGGTTACCAATCCCGAAAAGATGGTGCTGCGCGAAACGCAGCGCGCGTTCGTGTATTTTTCGCTGCACGGGTTGACGGTGGACGCGGTGATCGTCAACCGCGTGCTACCGGCCGATGTGAAGGATGCTTGGTTCAGCGAGTGGCATGCGTCGCAGGAGAAGGTGCTGCATGAGATCGAAGAGTATTTCGCGCCCGTGCCGGTGAAGCGCGTGCCTCTTTTCGCACATGAAGTGCTGGGGAAGAAGCGTTTACAGGAACTTGCCGAGCTCCTGTATCCTGGCGGAGAAGATCCTTCGGCGGTAACGCGAACCGAGAAACCTTATACTTTCGGTAAAGTAAACGGGATTTACGAGATTCGCGTTCACCTGCCCTTCGCGACCAAGGGCGAAGTGGGGCTGTTCAAGAAGGGTGATGAGCTTGTGGTGGAGGTTGGGACGCTTCGGCGCCACATCGGGCTGCCGCGGTCGATGGCGATGCTACAGCCGGGGCGGGCGAGGCTCGAGAATCAGGTTCTTACGGTGGAGATGAAGGAGGCACAATGAACGAGCAACAGGAGACTCAACAGGCGGGCGGAGAGCGTGCAGCGCAGGGGCGGTGCCTTTGCTACGACGTGCTGGATCACCTGCGCGAGACACTCGGCGTTTCGCCCGCGGTGAAGCAGCACCTGGCGAATTCGAGGATCGAATTCCTGAAGGCGATCCGAGGAGTGATTGACGACCGCATCGAGAAGCTGTCCGCAAAGGGACAGCAGGGTACGAAGATCGCCGTTGAATAGATGAGTTGGCTGGGCCGGGGGGACTCAGGGTCTGTGGAGGACTCTGACGGCTTGCAGGACCAAGCCCGTTTGATTTCGTGCGATTCGTGGGGCGGAGTAGAATCCAACTTCGTTTGAGCCGGGCCGAAGAACACCTCTTCCGCTAACTTTTAACTGAAAATTTGTGTGCGAGGATGAACAACCGATGAAGCGCCTGATTGCGTGTGTCGCGTTACTGACGATTGCGGGAGTCTGCTCGTACACATTCGCCCGGCCCGAATCCACGTGGGCCGTGCAGCCGCTCGCGTCACCTGCTGGCCCCAATAGCACGGAGCCGCAGGTGACCATTCAAGGCGACCGCGTGATCCTCAGCTGGCTGGAAGTGGCCGGGAAGCGCGCGACGCTGAAATTCGCCGAGCGCAGCGCGTCCGGCTGGTCCGCGGCGCAAACGGTGACCTCGAGCGACAACTTCTTCATCAATGAGTACGACGTTCCCTCGGTGAAGGCATTGCCCGACGGAACACTCGCGGCGTACTGGATCGAAAACAACGGACCCGAGCCTGATGCGACGAATGTGCGGCTCTCCTGGTCAAAAGATAAAGGGCACACGTGGTCTCGCGGCGTCAGCCCGCACCATGATGGAACCGAGACCGAGCATGGCTTCGCCTCTTTGTTTGCCGCCTCCGGCGGCGGCCTCGGCGTGATATGGATCGATGGACGCGCGACGGATCCCGAAAAAGAAACCGGGGACATGAGCTTGCGTTCGTCGGTGTATAGCCCGGAAGGCAAGCAACTCAATGAGACGGTGGTGAAATCGCGCGTTTGCGAGTGCTGTTCGACGTCGGTGGCGCAGACTTCCGACGGAGTGATTGCCGCGTTTCGAAACCGAAGCGCCACCGAGGTCCGAAACATCTACACCGCGCGCTTTGCCGGCGGCCATTGGGACACCCCGACCGCGGTGCACGACGATGCGTGGAAAATCGAGGCGTGCCCGATTAACGGACCCGCCATCAGCGCGAACGGCCGCGACGTGGCCGTCGCGTGGTTTATGGCCAAGAACGACGAGGGCCATGCGTTTGTGGCCTTCTCCCACGACGAGGGCAAAAGCTTCGGGCAGCCCGTTCGCGTGGACGACGCGAGTTCGCTGGGCCGGCTGGGCGTTCAACTGCTGCCGGACGGATCGGCGGCTGTGACGTATATCGAAGTTGCGGGCAACCATTCGCAATTCAGGGTTCGAAAGGTTTCTCCGGCCGGGACGAAGTCCGCAGCGACCACGATCGCGGAAACGTCGGGCAGCCGCTATCCGCGCATTGCGCGCAACGGGAACGAACTTCTCTTTGCGTGGACCGATACCGGGCACGGGTCGTCGAGCGTCCGAACGGCGCGCGCGAGCATTGACGGAAAATAGCACCTCTGTCATGCAGAGCCTTGGTTTGCGGGGTGCATTTCCGGGGTGATGCGACTTACCGGTCGGAGTGACCGGCGTCACATAATAATTTCCTCATGCGCCGATAATGGATTAAGGCAAGTGGAGGCGTGAACAATGAAAACCATCGTCACGCAACTGGCGCTCCTGCTTCTCGTTGGCTACCCTTTAGCGGCGCAAGCTAAGCAACAAGATAAACAAACGGAGAAGCCGCACGCCGCGTCCACCACTACTTCCCCTGGAGCGGCGCTTTACAAGCGGCATTGCGCCGTGTGCCACGGGAACGATTTGAAGGGAAATGGCCCGGCGCCCGAGCCGTTCCGGCAAGAGACGCCCGATTTGACGACCCTGGCAAAGCGTCACGAAGGCATTTTCCCGGATGCCTACGTGGCAGGCGTGCTGAAAAATGGCGTGAAGATAAAAGCTCACGCTCCGGCGGAAATGCCTCTCTGGGGAACAACCTTCCAGGAGGCGGAAGGACTCACCGGACCGCAAGTCACCCAGCGAATTGCAGACCTGGTCAGCTACATTAAATCAAAACAACAGAAGTAAACGCGGGGGCGCACCGGATTGTTACGTTGCACGAGTGTGCGCCGACTGGGTAAGATCGTCATTCGCTTTTGATGCGGGAGCGCACTCCGAATCCCGGGCCGCGAGCAACGGCTTCTCGAGAGCCGCAAAATCATGAACAAATCCGACAATCGAAACTACAGAATTGCCACGATTCCCGGAGACGGCATCGGGAAAGAAGTGGTTCCGGAAGGTATCCGAGCGATTGAGGCCGCCGCGCGGCGTTTCGGTTTTTCCGTCTCGTGGAAGCAATTCGACTGGAACTGCGAGACGTATCTCACGACCGGGCGGATGATGCCCGAAGACGGCCTCGAACAGCTTCGTCCACACGACGCCGTGTTTCTGGGGGCGGTCGGATATCCCGGCGTGCCCGACCACGTTTCTTTGTGGGGGCTGCTGATTCCGATTCGCCGCGGCTTTCAGCAGTACGTGAACCTGCGCCCCGTGCGGCTGCTCCGGGGCATGCAGGCCAGCGTCCGCAATTTTGAACCGGGACAGATTGACTTCCAAGTAGTGCGCGAAAACACGGAAGGCGAATACTCGGAAATCGGCGGGCGCATCAACCGTGGCACCGCCGACGAGTTGGCGATTCAGGAAACCATCTTCACGCGGCGCGGGTGCGACCGGGTGATGCGCTATGCATTCGAACTGGCCAAAACGCGCAAGCGACACGTAACGTCGGCCACGAAATCGAACGGCATCATTCATACTATGCCCTTTTGGGATGAGCGCTTCGCGGCTGTCTCGAAGGATTATCCCGATATCCGCACCGATCAATTTCACATCGATATTCTTACGGCGCATTTCGTGCGGCATCCGGATTGGTTCGATGTGGTGGTGGGATCGAATCTGTTTGGCGACATTCTTTCCGATCTGGGGCCGGCGATCGTCGGTTCGATCGGGATTGCCGCATCCGGAAACCTGAATCCGGAGCGTGAGTTCCCGTCCATGTTCGAGCCGGTTCACGGGTCGGCTCCCGACATTGCGGGGAAAGGCATCGCGAATCCCATCGGCCAGATATGGTCGGGCGCGATGATGCTGCGGCATTTCGGCGAAGCGGATGCGGCGGACGCGATCGAGCGCGCCATCGAAGCGGTGCTCGGGGGCGGAGGTCCGCGCACGCCGGATGTCGGCGGAAAAGCGACTACAAGCGAACTCGGCGAAGCGATCGCTTCCGAGATTGCTCGCTAAGGGCTGCACCAGACTGGAAATTCGTTCCTACGAGCCCGTTCAAATGAAGTAGCTCCGCGTCAGTTTCGCCGCTCAGCGGACTTCCCCGCCCCGTTGCCGTCCCGCTGCTTGGGCTTCCCTTACTGGATCAGGTTGATTGTGTCCTGCACGATGGTGTCGAGCGTGGTGACCACTTTTGCGTTGGCCTGGTAGCCGCTTTCGGCCACGATCAGGTTGGCAAACTGCGTGGAAATGTCCACATTCGATTGCTCGAGCGAGCCGCCGGAAAGGGTGCCGCGTCCGCCGGTGCCTGGAACTCCGACGTTTGCTGCGCCGGAAGAGAGCGTGGAAAGGAATTCGTTCGAGCCGTTGCGGGAGAGCCCCTGCTCATTGGCAAAAGTGGCCAGAAGGATCTGGCCGAGCGACTGCGTCTGGCCGTTGCTGAAAGTGCCCTGGATGGTGCCGTCCGCTCCGATGGTGTAACTGGTGAGCGAACCGCTGGCAAAGCCGTTCTGCAAGGTGGAGGCCGTTGCGGAGGGCGCGGCCACCTGGGTGAGCAGGCTGTTCTTGTTGGCGTCGAATAGATTCCAGTTGAACGTGAGCGTATTGGCGCCGTCGGCAAGGCCGGTGATTGCAATTCCGGAAACATTCGCGGCAGGCGCGGTGAGCTGGCCGGAGCCGTTGAATGTGAGGGTACCGCTTTTTATTACCACGGGATTGCCGGTGGTGCCCACATCGGCGGCAGGAATCGTGATGGAATAATTCCAGGCGCCGGCGGCGGTGTTGGTGAAGTTATACGTGAGAATGTGCGGGGCGCCGAGAGAATCGTATACGGTGAGCGCCGTGCTGAACGCGCCGCCGGCGGCCGTGCCCGAATTGAGATTGATGGAAAGCTGGGCGTTGGTGGTGGGACTGGGCGGATTGATCGTCCCGCTCGATATGGTGAGCGGGCCGGGGGTTTGATTGGTGTTGATGACGCCGTTCACGGCGCCATAACCCTGGATCACCGAGCCGTCGGAGGATACGAGGGTTCCATTTGGCTGAATGGAAAGATTGCCGGCGCGTATGTATACCTCCTGGCCGTTGTTGACACCGATGAAAAAACCGCTGCCCTGAATGGCCACGTCGGTGGGAACGCCGGTGGACTGGATATTCCCTTCCGTGAAATTCGCGGGCACCGAACCGACCGTGGTGCCGACTCCGATCTGGATCGGGTTTCCATCGCCGCTGGTGCCGATCTGCTGGTAGAACAAGTCCTGGAAAGCGGCGCTCGCTCCTTTATAGGCGGTGGTGTTCAGGTTCGCGAGGTTGTTAGAGATTACTGAGAGATCCTGCGAGTTGGCCTGCAAGCCGGACAGCGATGTTGCGAAGGATGCCATTTGTTTCTCCTTTGATTACAGAATTGCCGCGGACGCCGAACCGGAGTTGGGCTGCACGGCGGAAGTTGGCGAAGTACTCGATTGGGTGCCGGTTGCGGACGACCCGGCGGCCGGCTGCGTCAGTGTTTGGTTGATATCGATGAGCTGCTGCAGCTGGTTGAATTGCACGAGCTGTGAGACGAAGGCTGTCGGATCGATCGGATTGAGCGGGTCCTGCGCCTGCAACTGCGCTGTGAGCAGCTGGATAAACGAAGCGCCGGTGAGTTGGTTATTGGGCGCCGACGATGTGCTGGAGTTGCCGGAGGCGCCCCCGGTGGAGGTGGTCCCGGTCGGCTGTGACGTTATCGGATTTGCTATCGAAGACATGTTGCTTCTCCTCTCTCTTCTGCTACGCGTGAACGCTGAGGCGGCCTGTGCCACCGCTGGCAGCCACGGCGTCGCTCACACTGGCGGGCGATTCGCCGGAACCATTCGAGCTTCCTGACCACGCTGCTGGCGCTTGCGGCGCGAATGCCGGGGTGTACTTCTGCTGCTGGTTCTGGCTGCCGCCTTGATTTGACTGGCTGCCAACCGCGCTGCCGAAGATGGAAATCTGCTCCACGTGCAGATTCTTCTGCGAGAGCGCATGTTGGAGGCCGGGGAGTTCGCTCGAGAGGAGCGCCTGAACGTCCGCGTGCTGCACGCCGATGGTTGCCGTGAGCCCACTCTGGTGAATGACCGCCCGGAGGTCGATCGAGCCGAGAAGGTCTGTGTCCATCGCGATGTGCATTTCCGCGCCACCGACGCGCTGGTAGAGCCGGCTGGCCTGGACCACGTCGTTCAGAGAAGTGGGCAGCGAGGGAGGGAGAGTGGGCTGTTGCGCCGTGAGGAGCGCGGCGCTTGTGGGTCGCTGTGTGGCGGCGGTTGCGGTGGTGTCGGCTGACGTCTGGGGCGAAACGAGAGCCTCCGGCGTCGTCACGTGACGCGAAAAATCGGCAGAGGCGATGGCGAACGCTCCCAAGCCGTTCGCGGCAGCCAGCGAGCTTCCATTCAGATTCGAACTTGCATTCGGATTCTGGGAATTGGTGTCGCCCGATCCGGATTGGCTGGCGCTGGATGAGCCGCTGTCGGAATTGGCTGGCTTCACGGAGTCGCTCGATGCGGAGCTCGACGTGGAAGCATTTGCGGGTTGTGCGCCTGGCGGGATTGCCGAAGCGTCGGCTAGAGGTGTCTCCGAGTTTGGTGCAGGCGTTGGTGGCGCGTCCCCGAATGGCGAATGGAGACGGGCAGTGATCTCCAGAGCGAGCTTCTCGCGAATTTGCGCCTGTTGCTGATTGGCGTCGGCTTGGCCGCCGATGGCGGACGGTGCCGCGGGCTGTTCAGGGCTACCCAACGCGGCCGACTGTTTTGCGCTCGCACCGGCTGAAGCGAGCGCAGTTGAGGCAGTTTGTGGAGCTGATGCCTTCGCCGCGGCTGATACCTTTTCATGGGAATTGCTTTGCCCTGAAACAGGTGTATTGACGGCAAGCGGAACAGCGGAGGCTTGCACGACTGGGGGCTCTATCGAGTCGAGGAAGACATTTGTGTCTGAGGCCTCAGGCGAATTGTTGGGAGCTTCAGAGGGAGCGCTTGATTTGTCAGGCGCGGTGACCTGCGGCGCAACCTGGGCGGCTTGCTGTACCTGCACGGCCAAGGCGTCCGACGTGGGGGCTGATTCGCCGGAGAATGCTGCAAGCACGATCGGTTGAATTGGCACATCGATGGAGTTTGCCGGTGTGGCGGTCGGGGCGGTAGAGGCACTCGCCAGGTTCGTCCCATCTTGCGCGGAGTTGGGCTGCACTTGTGGAAGATTTGCTGTCAGGTCCGCGTTCGCTGCTGGAACCGCACCTACGCTTGGATTCGCCGGAGATGTTGTGAGAACGGGCAGGATCGCTGGTAGATCGGGATTCGAGAACACGGATGCCGATTGTGTTGTCGAAGCATCGGAAGAAATGCCCGACGGTACCTGCCCAGCTGGCGGCGGGACGATTTGAGCGGGCGCGACGACGGGAACCGTGCTGGGGGATGACGCCGAATGGCTGCTGCGCAGGGTGTTCGGCGGCTTTGGCGGATTCACGCTGTCAAAACTTCGCGGAGCGCTCGACGCGGCACTCTTCGCTTTTGTGCCCGGATAGTTCGCGGCGGAGAGCGCGCTGGCAAACGGCGACGGCGCGGAGGAGTCCGGGTTCGCGGATGGCGTGCGCGCAAATGGCGCGGGAGGAGGAGCAGCGCTCGATGACGCGACAGCCGATGGAGTGACGCTTAGCATAGACGGTTCTTTCGCCATCGACGAAAAGGCAAGTGAACCGCCAAATCAAATTGCGGAAGATGCCTGCAGAGCTAACGCGACGGAGACTGAAATAACTGCGCTTACAACTTGCGTGCCAGGAACGATCGCACAACATCCACGCGACATTGCGGCAAGGTCTTACAAACGCGGCAAGGATTGCAAGCTACGTGGCAAAGGTTATTCAAGTTTCACTCCGGCACGGTGGAGGAGATGCATTTCGTCGACCTGCTGCTGTTCCCTGCGATTCTGCTCGCGGCGGTACTCTTCCCATTTGCGATCGCGCAGATTTTCGAGAATTTCGCGCTTCTGCCGCGCGTTGAGATAGATCAGCCGCTGCTTTTCGTGCTTTTGCGAGAGGTCGGCGAGGCGCGCTTCGAGGGCTTGTTTGCGGTCCGCGCGAAGTTTCTCGCACGACGCCTCGAGCTGAAGCTCGACGCCCGCCAAGCCGGTGCCGAGGGTTTGCTGCAGGCGGCGCCGCGCGTCCGCCGATTCCTGTTCGAGTACGGCCATTTCTTCCCGGACCCTCACCATGATGGCGACGAGTCCCAAAAGGCGTAGGCGTTCGAGGCGTTCGTAACTCAGGCGGAGCTTCAATATGGGCTGCAACGAAAAATGGAACGGCATCGCTTATCCCGGAAGCGCGAGGAGCTGCGCGCGCGATTGTTCGAAGGTAGTCTTCTCGTCTTTTTTTTGACGGAGAAATGCGTTCAGCTGTGGCAGAACCTGGAGGGCCTTGTCCAGGACGGCGTCAGTTCCCTTCTGGTACGCGCCCACACGGATGAGGTCCTCCGAAGCCGCGTACGAAGCAATCAACTGGCGAAATAGCTGGATCTTTGCCAGATGCTCCGGCGTGCAGACGGACGTCAGCAAGCGGCTCAGGCTGTCGAGTATGGAGATTGGCGGGTAATGATTCTGCGAAGTGAGGCGGCGGTCGAGAACGATATGGCCGTCGAGGAGCGCGCGGACCGCATCCACGAGTGGATCCTGCTGGTCGTCGCCTTCCATCAAAAGGCTGTAAAACGCGGTGATGCTGCCGGCGCCGAAATGGCCGGTGCGTTCGACGAGTTGCGCGAGGATGGCGAATACCGACGGGGTATAGCCCTTCGCGGTGGGAGGCTCACCGGCGGCCAAGCCGATTTCGCGCTGGGCCATGGCGAATCGCGTGAGCGAATCGATGACGAGCAGCACATGGCGATTGAGGGAGCAGAAATATTCCGCGATGGTGGTCGCGACAAGAGCGGCGCGCAATCGCAGCAAGGGAGACTGGTCGGAGGTGGCGACGACGGTGACCGAGCGCTTGAGTCCTTCTTCGCCGAGAGAATCCTCGAGGAACTCGCGGACTTCGCGGCCGCGTTCGCCGACCAGCGCGAGCACCGTCAAATCGGCTTGCGTGCCGCGGGCCATCATTCCGACCAGGGTGCTCTTGCCGACGCCGCTGCCTCCAAAGATTCCCACGCGCTGGCCGCGCCCGCACGTGAGCATGCCATCGATGGCGCGGATACCGCAGCCGAGCGGTTCGCGGATCGGCGTGCGGTCGAGAGGCTGAGGAGGAGACGCGTATAGCGGGCGGTACACGGAGGCGCGGTACGGGCCGCGCGAATCGAGCGGCTCACCGGTGGCGTCGATGACGCGGCCGAGCAGTCCTTCTCCGACCGCGAGCAGAGGCTGCATTCCATAGGCAATCACGTGATCGCCGTAACGGATGCCGCTCAGCCGGCCCAGAGGCATGGAAAGGACCGTCCTGCCGCGGAAACCTACGACTTCCGCCGGGTACGAGGCGCCGTCGCCCGTGACAATTTCGCAGCTTTCACCCACGGAGCAAAAGGGGCCCTCGGATTCGATCAGGAATCCGACGGACTTGGTGACGCGGCCAGTAGAGCGCCAGGTGGAAATTTGATCGAGGCGCTGGAAAAATGGCGCGAGGAGCGGGGTGCCCGCGGTGCCGGCATTGCCGTTTTTTTTAATTTCGCTCATCCGACTCACTTGGCGCCGGGGCGCTGCGCCAGCAGATCGAAGAGGCCTTGCTCGATTTCCTTGAGCTGCGTTTCGAGGCTGAGATCGGTAATTCCCAGCTCGGTTTCCAAAGCGCACTGATCGCGCTCGAGCGCCGCATCTCCGGAGAGTTCCGGCTTCACCGGCATGTCGTCGTGCTGCGCGAAGTATTCCTGCCAGATCGCAATCTGCGAGGGATGCACACGAAGGCGGACGTTTTGGGTGAGAGCCAGCTTTTCGAGAGCGACGCGAACCAAGCCGGACAGGAGAAGCGGGTCGACTTGCGACTCCCGCCTCAATATTTTCCGGACTCGCGCTCCCGAACGAAGGCTTCGAGCGCGGTCGTGATGGCATCGCGCTGCCGGCCGGCTGCGGCTTCCATGTCGGCTCGCTCGCGGGCGACTCCTTCGCGGAAGCCCCGCTCCCACGCCTGTTTTTCGCGAGCGTGGAATTCCTCTTCGCGCCGGCCGGAGTCCCCGGCGACGCCGGCACGCGGTGGACCGGCTTCATGCAAAGCCGCTAAATGAGCGGCTTCGTTTTCGTTTGCGGCAGTCCATCCGGGAGCCGGTTGATATACGAATGGAGAAACGGGCATGGCGCTACCCCTTGGCTCGTCGATTCACGGTTGGACGATTGATGGCTAGGCGATTTGGGTCTCGGAGGTTCATGGCTACACGATGTACGCCTCCTGCTGATCGTTGTTCAGGACGAGCTTTCCCTGCGCTTCCAGGTTGCGCGCGGCCTGCACGATTTCCTGCTGCGCCTGCGTGACGGCTTGCGCGCGGACCGGGCCCAGCGATTCCATATCTTCTTTGAGCATGTCGACGGCGCGCGACGACATGGTCTTGAAAATGTGGTTCTTCAAATCTTCCGGCGCCCCCTTCAGGGCCGTGGCGAGCGCTTTCTTGTCTACGCTCGAAAGCAAATCGCGGATGCCGGATTCCGGCACGCCGAGCAGGTCTTCGAAGGTGAACATGCGGTTGCGGATATTGAGCGCGAGACGGGCGTCCTCCGATTCGACAGTTTCCAAAATGGCTTTGCTCACGTCCGGCTCGATGCGGTTCAGAAGCTCCGCGGCAGTTTTCACTCCGCCGTAGGATCGCCGCACCTGGTCGCCAAGGCTCTGCACTTTTCGGTG
>JBEKTG010000044.1:0-12311 GCA_049516275.1 Candidatus Acidiferrales bacterium | reverse complement strand
GCGTTATTGATGAGGATGCTGACCGGCCGTTTGTACTCCTGGCGCGCTTTCTCCAGCGCCGAGGTTACCGAGGCTTGATTCGTCACATCGGCTTGCACGGGAATCGCACGTCCGCCATTGGATTGCAGAGAAGCACAAAGATCTTCGGCAGCCGCGGCGCTGTTGTGATAGTTCACCGCGACCATCGCGCCGGCCTGCGCCAGCGCCGTGGCGATTGCGGCTCCCAGGCCGCGCGCGCCCCCGCTGATAAACGCTACCCGCTCGGTGATGGGAAGATCCTTCGGCTGCTGGCGCTCTTCCAGCGCGGTCACGGTTCCTTCGCCTTCCATAACCACCTTCCCCTCTTGATTCAGGGCCTTCACTTCGATTGTGAGGCTGCGCGCGCCTTCCGATTTGTGCGTGACCTTCATCGTGAGGCCGATGCGGTCGCCGATGAATACCGGCGCAAGCCACTTGAAATTCTGCTGGCTCCAGAGCGCGCCCGGGCCGGGGCAGCGCATGCCGATCAGCGTGGAAACGTAATTCGCGACCAGCATCCCGTGCACGACGCGGCGCTGAAAATGCGTGCGGGCCGCGAAGCTGTCGTCCATGTGCAGCGGGTTGCGGTCGCCACTCAGTTTGGCGAACGCCTCCACGTCTTCGGCTGTAATGACCTTCGAAAACTGAAATTCGTCGCCCGGCTTGATCTTCTCGAAGTCGGCGAATTCGGTGGAAGCCGTTGGCACGCCCGCATCCTTGCGCGGGTCCGCGGCGCCTTTCGCGCCAGGCAGAACGAAAATGTTGGCCTGGCTCATGAAATCTATCGCCCCGGCGCCTGGAATACGGCTTCTTCGGCCAGATGCGACTCGCTCAGCATCTCACCGGCCGCCAGCGGTCTGCGCAAACGGCGCCCGATCATCGAAGGCAGCCGGTCGGCGGGAATTCCCGTCCCCGGCTTCTTCACCGACAGGGCCTCTGGAGTGAGCACCGCACCGCTCGGGAGATCGACTTCGGCCACGATACTCTTGGTAAAAAGGTCGCGCAGCGGAGCCATTTCATCCGCCATTTTATCCTTGTCGACGGCGCTCGCCCGCATGCGCTCGTTAAACCGCACCCCTTCCACCAATGTCTTCAGTTCGGCCGTGGTGATCGAGGCCGGCACGTCAGGCCCGAAGCATTCCTTGCTGAACGTTACATGCACCTCGACGAGTTCCGCGCCCAGCGTGGCGGCGGCCAGTCCCGGGAAAATCGTGCCCGAATGGTCCGAGAGCCCTACCGCGCAGGCGTAGCGCGATCGAAAAATCTCCAGCATATTCAGCCCGACTTTTTCCGGGGGACAAGGGTACGCGGACGTGCATTGCATTACCGCCAGCGGAACCCCCACGGATTGCACGCGCGCAACCGCTGCGTCAATTTCTCCGATGGCGCTCATCCCGGTGGAAATCATCATCGGAAGCCGCGTCTCGGCCATAAACGCAAACAAGGGCGCGTTCCCCACTTCGCCCGAGGCCACCTTCCAGGCCTTCATGCCGATCCGCAGCAGCATCCGCGCCGCTTCCAGCGAAAACGGAGAACTCAGGAATTCGAGGCCCTTTTCTTCCGCATGGCGTTTTAGGCCGAGCCACTGCTCCTCGGTAAATTCCATGCGTTTCCAGTATTCGTAGCGCGACGCGTCCTGGTAGCTGAAGCGCACGCGCCAGGGCTCCCGCGGGGTGCTTTCCGCGGCGGCGATGTGCGTCTGAAACTTCACCGCGCCGGCGCCGGCCTTGGCGATCGCGTCGATGTAGGCGTGCGCCGTGCCCAGGCTGCCGTCGTGCGCCTGCGCCACTTCGCCGATCACCAGACATCGCTGCGGATCGAACTCCATATTTAATCGCCTGCCGCCGCCTTCAAGGACCGCTGCCGCAAAGCAACCTGCCATTTGCCGCTGGGCTGGTATTCCGGAACGATGTCCGCCATGTGCGACAACACGCGCACTTCATCCCGCCGGGAGACCAGGGAACGCAGCTCGCCCACCCAGCGGTCGATGAAATCGCGCTGGATCGGGGCGCCGCAAAAAACCATGATCTTCTCGTGATACGTCGGCCGCGTCTCGTCGCTTTCGGTCGAAAGCTCCTCGAAGAGCTTCTCCCCGGGGCGCATGCCGGTGACGCGGATCGGGATGTCCACATCGGGCTCATGGCCGGACAGCCGGATCATGTTCCGCGCCAGATCCAGAATCCGCACCGGCTCGCCCATGTCGAGCACGAAGATTTCCGATCCCTTGCCCATCACCGAGGCCTGCAGCACCAATTGTACGGCTTCCGGAATGGTCATGAAATACCGCCGCATGTCCGGATGTGTAATCGTTACGGGGCCTCCCCGCGCGATCTGTTCCTTGAAGATGGGCACCACGCTGCCGTTGCTGCCCAGCACGTTTCCGAAACGCACCGACACGAACTTGGTGCCGTTGTCGCCGGTTGAATCCGGCATGGATTGAACGATCAGTTCGGTCACGCGCTTGGTGAGCCCCATTACGTTGGTGGGATTCACCGCCTTGTCCGAGGAAATCATCACGAACGAGTTTACGCCGTTGCGGTAGGCGGCCTTGACCATATTGTCCAGGCCGATCACGTTGTTGGTGACGGCTTCAATCACGTTGTGTTCCATCATCGGCACGTGCTTGTATGCCGCCGCGTGGTATACGGAGGTCACGCCAAACTCGCGGATGATTTCTTCCATGCGGTCGTAGTCGCGAATGTCGCCGATCACCGGGCAGACCGTCGCCTGCGAAGACATGCCCAGCAGTTCCATCTCAATCTTGAACAAATCGCTCTCGGCCTGGTCCAGCGCCACCAGGCACTTCGGCTCGAAGCGGATCAGCTGCCGGCAGAGCTCGCTTCCGATCGAGCCGCCGGCCCCGGTAACCAGGATCGACCGGCCCGCGACGGATTCGTGAATCAGGTCGTGCTCGAGCTGCACCGGTTCGCGCCCCAGCAGATTCTCCACCGAGATTTCGCGGATCTCGCTGACGCGCACCTTCCCGGCCAGCAGTTCCGCAAGGTTGGGAATCGTCTTGCACGGCACGCCGCTCGACCGGCAATTGGTCAGCGCCTCCGACATTTGCTTGCCGGACGCCGACGGCATGGCGATGACGATTTCGTCGATGCTATGCGAGCGGCGGCGGTAGCGCTCGACAATTGCGGTAACGTCGCGGCCGGAACCGAGGACGTTCACGCCCATCAGGCTCACATTCCACTTGTGCGGATTGTCGTCGATGAATCCGATGATTCGATAGTTCATGCTGGGGTTGGAACGAATCTCGCGCACCAGGTTCAGCCCCGCGATCCCGGCCCCGTAAATGAGAAGCCCCTTCTGGGTCGCCTTCTTCGCAGCGACCTCGTGCATCACCATTTCGTGGTACAGCCGCACGCCAAACCGCGCTCCTGCCGTGGCGAGGAAGCACAGGAGGAAGTCGATCAGGTAGACCGATCGCGGAAATTCCGATCCCACCAGGGCAACTGTGAACGCCGTAAAAACGATCGATCCGCCCGCATTGGCGATCAAAAGCTTTACCAGGTCGGAAAGCCCCGAGAAACGCCACCAGCCGTGCTCGATGCCCACCACGTAAAACACGACCATCTTCACGGCCAGCACAATCAGCAGGCCGAACAACAAGTGGCGCATCTCCCCGTGCGGGAAGACGAAATCGAACCGCACCAGGAAAGACGCCATCAGCGAAAGCGCTATCACCGAGGCTTGCCACACGCGGATGAAGATGAGCCGGTTGGAGATCACCATGCCCTGCAGGGCTTGCGGGGCCAGGTCCAAAAGGTTCGCCGATAATACCCGCCGCCGGATCAGTCTTGCGACTCGATCCCCGTAAATGGAGAAGTTGAGCATATCGCTCCCGAGGGAGATGAAGTTAGTTGAGTTTGAATTCGAAAATTGCGCTGGCATCCGTTTCGGTAGGAACACCGTCCACGCGCGCCGGTTTGTAACGGCGTTCGCGTACGGCATCTACGGCTGCCTGCCCCAGTATTTCCGGGCCCTTCACAACAACGACGTCATGCACGTCGCCCATAACGCTGATCTTGAAGCGCACTTCTACCGGCCCGGAGATTCCCGCTTCCTTGGCCTCGGCCGGATACACCGGATTGATATTCGTCAACAACAGCGCGGGTTGTACGGCTCCGCCCCTCCGCGCATAGCGCGTGACGGAAGGAGCAAATGCAGCGGCCGCGGAACCCGACGACGATGCGGACGACGCGGGGATCACAGGAATCAATTCCGCGGGCGCTCTCATCGGATCGCCGGGCATCACAGGGCCCGCAGGCTTGGAAGCAACGGCAGGCCCCCGTCCGTTGGCCGCGATCGTCGAAAGCCCGGTGCTCGATGCCTGGTGCGCCTTCGAATGCGGCGCCGAGGGCGGCAGAGTCCTGGAAACCGTCAGCGTATCCTCCGGCAGCTTCACTCTGGGTGAAGTTCGGGGAGGCGGAGCCTTCGCGGGAAAATGGCCGGCCACTTCATACTTTTCCGTGTCGCCTAAAACCGTGCTTGAACGATTCGACGACGCGTCGCCGCGGTTCGAGGCCCGTTTGATAATATCCTGCAACTCTTTATCGGAGAGCGCCGGCTGCTTCGTTGGAGTGACGCTCGCGGGGGGAACGGCGGGCGCCGGAGAATCCACAGCGGGAGCAACTGCCGCGGACATGCCCGCAGGCAGCTGACCCACGACGCGCACGGTTTCGCTGAGCGTCGGCACGGAGGAGTCATCTGCGCTGAGCTGAAGACGGAAAACAACGTCCTTGCTAAGCGGAGAATAGACCACCGAGCCGCCACGCAGGTCAGAGGCGTCCAGGTCTATAGTCTTCTGAATTCCGCCGTCCGTAATCAGGAGTTGTCCTTTCGCCGCTCGGAGAACGGCAGGAGCATCAGGGTTCCAGCTCAACCGCCAATCCGCGCCCGCCTGATCCAATTTCAGCCCGACGTTCGCGTCCGTAGAGGATTCCGTTTTCACATTGGGAGTATCGGCAGACCGCCAGCCGCGGAGCTGATAGAAACCGGCGGCCAGAAGCAGCAATACGAGGGTCGCCCCGAGGCCCCACTGCCATTCCCTCGAAAGACGAAACTCGCCGCCGGAAGTCTCAACCCCTGCCTCTTCCGCTTCCTGCGCTTCGAAAGCTTCTTGAGCTTCGTGCGATTCCTTCGGTATCTGCAGTTCCCGCCGCTGCGGTTCTTGGCGCTGCGGTTCTTGCCGTTGCGGTTCCGGCCGCTGGGGTTCTGGCCGTTGCGGTTCGGAACGCACCGGCTCCGGCCTTCTTGCGGTCGCGGGCTGGCTGGGCTCGGAAGACCGCGGAAACCCTCGTCCCGACAGTTGCGCGCGGTTGAAGGGAGCGGGATCCCATTCAAACGAGACTGCATTATCCTTGGTCAGGAACAATCGGCCGTTGCTGGCCTTGCCGGAGCGCGGTTCAATCAATAGAAAGATCGATTCCGGCTGGTCAGGATTCTGAAGCAACGAAAGATCATCTTCGGTCAGCGTCTTTTCGCCTTCGGCGGAACTTCGGTAGAAGCCCAGAACCGACATGCGCTTGTCCGGCCTTGACTGCCAGCGATCGATCATCGCTTTCAGCTGGCGGGCATCCCCGAAAGGCGAGTCGGTGGTCTTCCAGGTCGCGACCGGCACCGGCTCATAGTTCTCGACAATAAAGGTCAACTCCCGGCTTTCGTCTCTCTTTCCCAGCAGAATTCCGGCCGCTCCCTTCTTGCCCGCGCGAATGGCATCGCGCTCCAGGAGTTCGACGGTATTGAGATGAAAGTGAACGCTCGCCGGCTCATCCGCCTGTTCCCAGCGGAAAAAGCCCGCGCCCTGCCTTCTGGCTGAGTAGTTAGTCAAGATTGGATTCGCACTCACGAGTTGAAACGCAAACTGCTTGCCGGACGCGGCCGGACGAGCCCGGATCCGGTCAGTAACGCGTCAAAAGGAAAAACCCGCTGCTTATGGCCGAATAACCCGCCATCTGGGTGTACGTCTTTAAGGTACTCGACGGCACGACCACGATGTCGCCCGCGTTCAGCATGCGATCCTTAATCCGGCCGTTCACGAGCCTCTTCAAATCGACGGACCCGACTTTCTCATAGAGACCCTCGCCGTTCTTGCGCATGATCTCACTATGGGCCGGGTTAGCCAGCTTCGATAGTCCGTTCGCGGCTGCCAGAAGCTGCATCATCGAGATCGAATCGTGATTCACAAGCTCGACAGCGCCGGGCTTGATCACTTCACCGATAATGAAAACCAGGCGCGCATCGGTTGAAACGGCGACCACCTCGTTGGGCTCAATCAACAAGTTCGACGCGGCGCTCGTAGCGTCGATCACATCCCTCATCGGCAGATCGATAACGCTCTTCTTGCCGTCCGCGCTCGGGTGAGCATCCGGCAGAGGAATGTTTCCGTACTTGATCTGCCGCGTAACCGTCACGGTGGCTCCGGGGTCCTTCTCGAGACCACCCGCCATCGTCAGCACGGTCCAGAGAGTCTTGGGACCTTCCGTCTGGAACGTACCCGGACGGTGAACGGCGCCGGTAACAGTGACAGGCTGGCTGCGGAACTCCGCAATATAAACGGTAACGTGGGGATCGCGAATATAGGTCTTCAGGCTCGTGGCCAGCGACTCCTGAAGTTGTTCGGCGGTAAGTCCGGCAGCGTGAACTTTACCCACCAACGGCAGATCCACATCGCCCACGCTGGTTATACGCCAGGTCCTGCTGATTTCCATCGATTCCAAACAGGAAACCGTAATCGAGTCGTCCGGTCCAATCACGTCTTCGGGTGACGAAACATGCCCGGCAGCAGCGGGGGCAGGTGCATTGGCGTCCGTGGGCGCGGCGGGAATGGGGCCGTCATCGTCCGCAGGGGCGGCGGCGGGCGCATTTTGTGCGGCATTCTGCGCAACGGCGTTCTGCATCGCCCAGCATGGAAACTGGGCGGTTAGCCATAACACCAGCGACAATGCGACCGCTCTCATCCGCGTGCTTCCTCTTGCTGGATGCCTGCTTCCATTTCAGAATTCCAGGGCGGGCGGATCGAGTGGCGCCTCGAGTGCTGCGACACGATTTCGCGAACCGACCGGGCCACATAGCAAACTTCTTCTTCCGTCATCGCGGGATAGAGCGGCAAGGAGACCAGCCGGGGATACAGTTCGAGCGCGCGCGGACACTGATTCTCCGGCAAGTCCGCCCATTTCTTGAAAAACGGATGAAGCTGGATGGGAATAAAGTGCACGCTCGCACCGATGTTCCTTCGCCGCAACTCGGCAATGAACCGCGCCCGGTCAATCGTGAGCGATTCCAGGTTCAAGCGAAGAGCATAAAGATGCCACGCGTGGCGGCCGTTGACGGCGGCTTCGGGCAATTCAAGTTCGCGGAGCGCCGCAAAGGCTTCGTTATACTTATCGGCGTACCGCGTGCGGCGCTCGGTGAAATTCTCGAGCTTGCGCAACTGATGGATACCCACCGCGGATTGAAGGTCGCTGAGGTTGTATTTGAAGCCGCATTCGACAACCTCGTAGTACCAGCTGCCATCTTCCCGATAACGGTTCCAGGCATCTTTATTGATTCCGTGGAGGGTCAGCATTTTCACTCGTTCGGCGAGCGCTTTGCTGTTCACGGTGATCATGCCGCCTTCGCCGGTGGTCAGATTCTTGGTTGCATAAAAGCTGAAGCAAACCGCATCGCTCGGCGACTCCGATGAGCCGATCCGGCGGCCGCGGTATTCGGTGCCTGCCGCGTGCGCCGCATCCTCGATTACGAACAGATGGTGCTCTTTCGCGAGCTTCCAGATCGCATCCATGTCGCAGGGCGCGCCGGCCAGGTGCACCGGGATGATCGCCTTCGTGCGCGGGGTGATGCGTTCGGCGATGGAAACAGGGTCGATGTTGCCGTCCGGAAGGACGTCCGCCAGAACAGGCGTGGCTCCTACATGGACGATCACGCTCACCGTCGCGCAGAATGTGAGAGGGGTCGTAATCACTTCATCGCCCGGTCCGATGTTCAGGGCGGCCAGCGCCAGATGCAGCGCGGCGGTGCAGGAACTGACGGCCTGGGCGTGCTGGGCGCCCACGTAATCCCGGAACTCTTTTTCGAATTGCGCCGTGCGCACGCCCGTGGTGAGCCACCCGGAGCGCAGGGTGCTGACCACCTCGGCGATTTCGGCGTCGTCGATTTCAGGACGGTTGAACGGTATGAAGGTATGTTCGGTCATTCTGGATCTTCGCCGGTTAGAACCCGGTCTCCTTGGCATGCTGTGTTCCCGGAAATATTGCGCACCGGGCCGTCTGTAAAATTATTCCAATATCGCCCCAAAAGGACTGTTTTTCCAAGTACGCCAGGTTGAGAGTCAGCTTCGTGGGAAGAAGGCTTCTTTCGTAAAATTCGATCGGGTTGGGCGACTTCGCGAGAAGCTCTTCCTCGTTGCGGTATAGGATCGAAGCCGGATCGGTGATTCCCGGCCGCACGCGCAACACCGAACGCCACACGGGGTTTTTCATGTCCACAAACTCGGGAACTTCGGGCCGGGGACCTACCAGGCTCATTTCGCCGCGAACCACGTTCCACAATTGAGGGAGCTCGTCGAGCTTGAACTTCCTCAGTACCCTTCCGGCCTTCGTCACCCTGGAGTCGCCGCGAACCGTAATGGAAGGCCCGCTTTTCCCCGCTCGCATCGTTCGAAACTTCAGCAGGTAGAAAGGGGCGCCGTTGCGGCCCACCCGGATCTGTTTGAAGAGAATCGGGGTGCCGGTCTCGATGATGACGGCCACAGCGATCATCAGCAAGAAAGGAGAAAGCACCAGTAACGCAAGAAGGCAAACACCGCGGTCAAATAGTTCTCGCACCGGTATGGTCCTTAGGTGGTGGGAGAATAATACTCGTTCGGGCTGTAGCCGTAACCACCCATATTTTTCACGTCCCAGGCGTTGAGGATCGTGCCAAGAACCGGGATGCCGTCGTCGATCAAGCGCCGCTTGGCGGCCATGGCGGCCTCGCGGCTCGTCACTCCCGCGCGGAACACCAGGATCGCCGCATCGGCCAGACGGCCGAGGATGCGAGCGTCGGATATGTCGAGCATCGGAGGTGTATCGATCAGAACGATGTCAAACTCGGAGCGCAACCGTTGAAGCAGCTCGAGCATGCGGTGCGAATAGAGAAGGTTCGAGATGCTGTTGGTCGCCGGACCGCTGGTCAGAATGCTGAGCTGCGGCATCTGCGTGCGCTTTACGAGCGCATCGAGCGGACAATCCCGCAAGGAGCTTTTCTCGCGGAGAAGATCGGTGAGGCCCCAGTCGTTCGGCAGGTTGAATACTTCATTGAGCCGCGGCTTGCGCATGTCGCCGTCGATGAGCAGCACCTTTTGGCTGATTTCCGCCAGGGCGATGCCCAGATTGCTCACGACGGTGGTCTTGCCTTCCGCGCGAATTGCGCTGCTGACCAGGATCACCCGCGGGGAAGCGCCGTTTTCCACCGAGTGCAATATCGAAGTCACCGTGCTGCGGAACGATTCCGCCATCACCGAGGATTTGTCTCCCCACGTTACCAATTCCACAGCCCCGAGCGTCGCGGTGGGCTCGAGCGTACTGGCTGCCGCCGGCCGCGCCACATTCAGACGCGGGCTTTTCCGATAGCTGGCCGCGGCATTCAAAGCGCCCTCGGGAATCACGCCGAGTTCGGGCAGCTTCAGGTGGAAGGAAAGGTCCCCCGGTGACTTGAAGCTGCGGTCGAGGCTCTCGCGCGTGATTACCAGCCCGACGGCCGCCAGAAGCCCCACCAGCGAACCCAGCAGGGTATTCCACAGGAAGTTGGGTTTCGAAGGCGTCAAGGGAGCTTCGGCGGGGTCAATGATGCGCGTGTTGCTGCCACGCAGGGCCGTGGCGATATCCGCCTCGCGAGACTTCTGCAGGAGCGTGTCGTAGAGCTGGCGATTGGTTTCAACATCGCGCTGAAGAATGCTGTAGTTGATGGTCTTCTCTGTCTGGTCGGAGACGATCTGGACTTCGGATTTATAAGCGCCCGTCAGCAGCTTTTCCCGCATCAGCGCCGACTCGTATTCGCTGCGGATGCGCGTCAGGACGTCCTGGCGTTCCTTCTGGAAGGTGGCTTCCAGCTGGTCGATCTGCGCCTGCACCTGCTTCACTTTCGGGTGCTCGGGCGTATATTGCGAATTCAAGTCTGCAAGTTGCCGCCGCAAATCCGCAATCTGGCGCTGGTATTCGGCGAGGTGGGCGTTGTCGATCACCTGGGGCACGGAATCGGCCGGCGTGGACGTCGCAATTCGATAAGCCGACTGCTTTTCGATGCGCTCCGCTTCCGCATTGGACAAGGCTTCTTGAATCTGCTTCAGCTTGTCCTCATCGGCGCTGTCTTTATCGCCGGTAAACAGCAGGTTCGAAGCCCGGCTATATGCCTGCAACTGATCTTCGGAAGTCTGCAGCTTGGTGCGGGTTTCTTCCAACTGCTGCGACAGCCATTGGCGGGCGTTATTGATGGCATCCCACTTAGCCTGCAAGTTCGAGTCGATATATTCGTTGGCCAGGGCGTTGGCAAAGGCGGCCGCGACGTTGGGATCGGTGGATTCGATCGATATGGTTACGATCCGCGTGTTCGCCGGCGTATTGAGGGTTACTTTGAGGGACGGCAGATTCTGCGAAGGAGCGGCGGTCGAAACCGGCTTCGGGGACAAATGCAGATAGCTGCGCAAGGAAGCGAACCGGTCCGGTGGTGTAAACCCGGGGAGATTGGCCTTCTTCAGCCGCTCGATGGCGCGCCGCCGCAGCGTGTGGCTCTCTAAAACCGCTGTCTGGGTGGGGAGGTACGATTCGGGAGCTATGGTAGCGCCGTCGCCGCCCACTTGCAGATTGACCGTCTCCGTGGGATTCTCGATTTCCAGCGAAATGTGCGCCACGTAAGTTGGCGTTTCCGACAGGCTCACCAGAAAACCGCCCAGGGCTCCCAGGAGCACGATAAGAACGATCCAATGCATTTTGGCGCGGCTGGCCCGCCACATCTCGACCAGTAGAGAATTGGTCTCCGGAGCCGCCGCACCCGAATCGAGGGGCTCGAGGTAAAGCACCGTGGTCGGTGCGCGCTGCGACTTATTGGGATGAACGATTATTTCGCCGCGATCACTGTATGGTTGCATTTGTTTTTGCTTGGGAATTACGGGTGACGAAAGCTCACGCGAATCTTGGAGCCGTCGCCGCGGGTCCTGTCGCCTTGCATGGGATGACCCAGTTTTCGGGAACCTCCACCGCCACCGCGCGCTGGAGCAACTGCACGCCGAGAATCAGCTGATTGGTCCCCTTGAATCGCAGCAGGACGCCCTCCAGGCCGCGGAGCGAGCCTTCTTCGATCCGTACGGTGCGCCCGATCTCAAGATGGGGCCATGGAACGACCTTTTGTCCCGAATTCACCGCCGCCCGGATGGCCTCGACCTCTTTCGCGTCAATCGGAAGAGGAGTCTTGCCCGATCCCACAATCAGAACGACGCCGGGTGTCGACAGAATCGGAACACGATCCGCGGGAGCGAACCTGCAAAAGAGATAGCCCGAAAAAAGCGGCAGCTGCAGAATCTTCACTCGGTCCGACCAGCGCCGCCTCGACCAATAAAGCGGAAGAAAGTCCTCGTAACCCTTCTGGCGGAGTGCGTCGGCAACAGCCCATTCACAGCGGGACTTTACGCGAATCGCAAACCAGGATAATTGTGAACTGGACAAGTTGTTTTTGCCTATAGCGAGCATGAGCGGACAAGCTTCCGCCCCTTCAGACCCATTTCGGTGGCCAATATCGAGCGCACACTACGGACACGCGCTCTCGGTTCCCTATGTGCTTAACCGCAAAGCAAATATGCATCTGGCTTGCCAGCTTTAAGTGGTTTCCATTCAACCGCGCGCCCCGATTCCCTGCGCAAAACATTTCCCACTAGGGAGAATCATTTCCATTTATTCCGGCTGCGATCCTGTCTGCAAACCTTTGCAAAACACATGCCTTAGCAATTGCATTACAAAAATAAACGAGACCTAGAACTACTAGGCGGAACGATGAGTGATCTGAAACGCAACATCTTCGCAAGCTTCTCACTCGGGAATCAAAGTGCTAGGATTGGCACCCGTTATGGAACATTCCACGCTTGAAGCCCGCCGCCAGTTCCTGAAATTCCTGGCCGCCAGCCCCTATGTCGCGGCACTCGGCGGCGTTGCTGCGTTCCTCGAGCGCGCGGTTTCCGCGCAAGAGGCGCAGGAAGCTGCTTCGGTTATTACGGACCCGGCTCAGGCCCTCAACGTCTTCGATTTCGAGGAAGC
>JBEKTG010000043.1:0-12347 GCA_049516275.1 Candidatus Acidiferrales bacterium | reverse complement strand
AGGTCTTCGCGGAATCGGCAGGGTCCGGGGCTTCGTGCTCCCACACCAGCGCCACATAATTGCCCTTGGCAAACGCTTTCACGGGCGGATTCGGCAGCGCCGCCGGAATCGCTTGCGCCGGGCGCTTCCCGAAAATTTCCACAAAAGCCGCCAGCCCGTTCGGGAAGTTCGGGTCGTGCTGTACAAAATCCCCGGCCATATACTTCTGCGCCAGGTCGACATGGTGGGCAAAAACCACCTCGCGCCACCAATCCATCACCAACTTCAGGTTCGCCTGCTCCTGCGCCGTCATTTGCTTCGACTGCGCCCGAACCGGCGCCGCCATTAACGCGAGAAACGCAATCAGCCCTGCAAACCAGCGCATGCCGATTCCAGCTTTCGAAAACATCATTTCCGCCTCGTGTGAAAACCGCATTTCGGATTCTGGGAAGAGAGGGCGCACGCACCAGAAAGGAATCACAAGCGCGACTCTGCTAGCGGAAGCTACTCCATTTCACCGTCGCGCCGCAAGCCTTGCCCCGTCGATTCTTTTTCTAGGTGCCTTTGGCTGGCGGCGTAACCGTTGCCCAGCGCTCGGCGATCTTGCTTCCCTCGAATCGCCACAGCACAAATCCCCGAAACTGCATCTTGCTGCCGGTCGCCGTATCGGTCCAGCGCCAGACGTTCCGGCACACTACCTTGTCGCCCTCGGCAATCATGTCTTCGACGGTCACGCGCAGATCGGGCATGGCCTTGTACATCGCCACCATCATCTGCTCGTCGCCTTCGACACCCGTAGGCTTCCCGCCCGGTCCGTCATGGTCGCGGAAGTCCGGCGTCATGTTCTTCCGGATCACCGAGGCATTCCGTTTGTTGACGAAATCCTCGAAGTGCTCTTTAACGAAAGCCTTCATCTGATCGGGACTAAGTTCGGTAGGCATGGTCGGCTCCCGACGAAAAGTAGCGTCGGCATAAAACTTCTCTGGCTGCGCGTCTCGGCAACGGTGTCAGGCGCCGAAACGAGCCGCGGACCGCGCTTTCAACTTAGCAGTCTCTTCGTCCCGGTTCTTCGGCGGCGAACTGGTTTCGAGCGAACGAAGCAGGCGGTTGGAAATTTCGGAGATTTCGTCCACGGCGGCCAGGAAAGCGGCTTCATTGGCCTTCGACGGTTTGCTGAACCCGCTGATCTTTCTTACAAACTGCAGGGAAGCGTTGTGGACTTCCTCTGAAGTAACCGGCGGATCGAAATTAAACAGAGTCTTGATATTCCGGCACATCGGTATCGCTCCCGTTCCATAGAAAAGTCCTAGTCTGCCGCGGACGACCCCTGTTTGGATGAGGAATGCAATTTCACGGATTCATGAATTGAGTCATGAATTGACTCATGAAATGTCCCGGCCGCCGGCCAGAAGCCCCGCTGAACGAGCCCTCCCGGAAAATGCACCCGTTCCGCGTTCGACTTTCGCTACTCAATCCTTCCGCGATGGTTTACCATTACCGGTTTCCATTCCAGGAGGATGAATGTCGGTAAAGTGTGACAAGTGGATTCGCAGGATGGCGGCCGAGCACAAGATGATCGAGCCCTACGAAGACCGCCAGGTTCGGGATGGCGTCATCAGCTACGGAGTTTCTTCTTACGGCTACGATATGCGCGTCGCCGACGAGTTCCGTATTTTCACCAACGTGAATTCCACGATCGTCGACCCAAAGCGCTTCGACGACAAGTCGTTCGTCGAATTCAAAGGGCCGGTCTGCATCGTCCCGCCGAACTCCTTCGCGCTGGCGCGCTCGGTGGAATATTTCCGCATTCCCCGCACGGTGCTCACGATCTGCGTCGGCAAGTCCACCTATGCCCGCTGTGGGATTATCGTCAACGTCACGCCGTTTGAGCCGGAGTGGGAAGGCTTCGTGACCCTCGAAATCAGCAACACCACGCCGTTGCCTGCAAAGATTTACGCGAACGAAGGGCTTTGCCAGGTGATTTTCTTCGAGGCCGACGAAATCTGCGAAGTGTCGTACAAGGACAAAAAGGGCAAATATCAATCGCAGCAGGGAATTGTGCTGCCGAAAATCTGATTCCGCGGCGGGATCGCTTCTAGTTGCGGCGCGTTTCAGGAGTGGGCGAAGCATCGGGGGCGTCCGAAGTTCTTTCGACGACTCCTCCGGTCTTCTCCGAGTAAATAAAGTACATGCCGGGCCGCGCCTGTGCCAGCCCACTCAAGCGCTGCCGCGCCTCGTCCAAACCTTCCACGGCTTCCAGCCACAAAGGGCTCCCATCCGGGAGCGTAGCAAAAATGTCGAACATGGGTGCCATTCCATCACCTTCTCCGGCGCCGATCATGCGGCGCACATCCTCACATCGGCATGTTGATCGCCAATCCACCGTGGTGCGTAGGCGACTCCAAATCAGCTAGTTAGCAGCCATATATCCCCGGATCCAGCGATGCAGACGTGTAAATTCTTCGCGGCGCGCCGAATAATCCATTCCTCACCGACGCCGCCAATTTACAATCGACTACGGTTGGCGGCATATACCAGAGACGGAGCCCGAAATGACTGAATTGACGCAAACTCTCCAGGCGGCACCGGCGCCGAAGCGCCGCCGCAAACGCGGTTTTCTTTACGAGCATTCCTTGAGCATCGCGTCGATCTCGATCCTCTGTGTCTGGATCGGTTTCTACATTTTCTCGAATCCCAGCACCCATTGGGGTTCGTTCTTCGGAAATGCGATTGCCGATTGGTCCGGGGTCGTGGTCACCGTGCTGGCAACCAAATATCTTTACGAAAAAGATTCCGCTGAAAGCCGGCCTTGCCCCAAAAACGAAGGCTTTTCACCGGCAATCGAGTGGTTGCGAGATCACTCGTTGAGCATCTTTCTGTTAATCACGGGAATTGCGTGGGTCGTAGCGTTCATCCGGATGGACCCCACCGCGAAATGGGGACAGGTGGTGGGCAACGTTGTTTCCGAGTGGACCCAAATCTTTGGCCTCGTTATCCTCACCAAGCGCATGATCGAGCGCCACTCGAAAGAAAGCCGCCGATGAACCTCGCCTCCTGCAACGAGCGCCTCCAGTCGGGGAACTCCCGCGTAAGTGGGCTCTTCCTGCTATTATTTTCGTACACAAAAAAATGCGCCGAATTCACCTCTTGTTTTTCTCCTTATGTCTGACGGGTCTTGCCGGCCTTTTGGCCGCGGGCCGGCCCCTCGCCGCAGTTACGGCGCCATCTCAATCCACCGATCGTGTTGCCGTTCCGCCCGCCATCGTCATCGGGTTTGTAGGCGGTTACGTGAAGCACACCAACGCGGTTCATGAGGAGGTACAGCTCGCAGAGCACCTCCGCGAGGAGTACCCTTCTGGCGTCTACGTGGAGGCTTTCGAGAACCATCGCGGCGGGCAGGCCCTTCGAAAAATCCGTCAGCTGCTCGATGTGGACCACGACGGGTCGCTTTCCACCGCCGAAAAGCAGCAGGCGAGGATTATCTTCTACGGGCACAGCTGGGGAGCCTCGGAAAGCGTGCAGGCCGCGCGCGCTCTGGATCGGGAGGGGATTCCGGTGCTGTTGACCGTGCAGGTGGATAGCGTCAAGAGGCATGGCCAGAATGACGCCGTCATCCCTCCCAACGTTTTGCAGGCGGTCAATTTTTATCAGCCGCACGGCCTTATTCATGGCCGAAGTGCTATCCGCGCCGCCGACCCCTCGCGAACTCAGATCATCGGAAACTTCCAATTCGATTACCGCAAGCGCCACGTAAATTGCCCTCACTACCCCTGGTGGGATCGCTACTTGGCCCGGCCTCATACGGAAATCGAATGCGACCCGACAGTCTGGAATCAGGTGGAGTCTTACATTCGCGCGAGCCTGCTTCCGATAACTCCCACACCGGCAGCGGCGAACGTGCCGGAGGAAAAGGCACCCAAACAACCGTGAACGAACGGCGCGTTGCCTGGGGCAGGCTCATCGCGTGGTGATCGATCCTGCGGTTGCGCTTGTCAAACCGCCGTCTTATACTCGCCCCCGATGCAACGCCGCGAATTTTTGGTTCTTTCAGCCGCAAGCGTAGGCGGAGTGCTTGTATACACCCTCGACCGCCAAATGACGCGCGTCTCCGCGCAGGCGGCGCCATCCGCGCAATCGATCCGCGTACCGCTTCGCTTTTTCACGCAGGCGGAGGCGCTCATCGTCGCTACGGCGGCCTCGCGAATCTTTCCGAGCGACGAATCGGGCCCCGGCGCGAATGAAGCCGGTGTCGTGATTTATATCGACCGCCAGCTCGCAGGCCCTCGCGGACGCGATGCTCACCGCTATACGCAAGGCCCCTTCGTGGAGGAAGGCGCCCCTCCCGAAGTCGGCTACCAGGGCAAAGCGACTCTCGCCGAGACGTACCGCGAGGGATTGAAAGGCCTCGCCGGCTTTGACCAGCTCACCCCGGCGGAACAGGACCAGAAGCTCAAGCAGATTGAAGAAACCCGCTTCTTCAGCATGTTGCGCAAGAATACCCTGGAAGGCATGTTCTCCGACCCGATTCATGGAGGGAACATCGATATGGTGGGATGGCAGCTGATCGGTTTTCCGGGCCCCCAGATGAGCTGGGCTGCCGACGTCGACAAACACTTTGGCGAGGAATTCCGGCCCAAGCCCATGAGCCTGACTCAGGTGTTGCCGGGCCACAAGTTCCACCCCAGCGAAGACGACGACCGCAAATCCTGATCGCGCGCCGAGGTTTCCAACTTACGAAATCGAGGTTCTTCCTAGTGTTCGTTCTCGCCCCGGAATGGCAGTTTCAATTTTCGCGCGATCTCCGGCCAGAATTCCCGCAGCACATCGAATCCGGCGTCCTGCAGGATTCCGTAAGAAGCCGCTCGCGCGGCCGGACCGACTCCGGGCCTGTTGTCCGGATGATACGTGTCCGATAGCGCCGCCGTGCTCGCCGCTCCGAGCCACTCGGAAAAATTGAACATGTACCCTCCGTTTTCCCGGTGCGCCACCACGACGTGTTCGACTGCGTGGAGCAATCGCTGCCCCGTGCTTCCGTGGGCCAGACGGTAATAGCGTGGGTCTTCCGAAAAGATCGTGGGATAGAGAAACTCCTTGAAAAATTCGCCGGATGCATTGTCCGCTAATTCCGCACCAAACCGCTTTCCGTATCCAGCCGCGCCCTGTCCAAAGCTGTGATCCGAATCCTCGGCCTGATCGATTCCCGCATTGAATGCGGCTCCGAGGAAGGTCACCGGATCCACGCTGTCTTCCACGAACAATACGAACTTGCCCTTCGTCGTCAGGGAACACAGCAGGGCGCCCGGCTTGTAATGGGGCGGGTGTACGGAAGCGCGATCTAGCCTTCGTCCGAAGGCTCCGACGATCTTGGCAGACGGTCCCTTGTAATCCTGCCAGCGAACCATCGGTGCGGGTTGTACGCACGGCTCTTGCGGGTTTTGCTGGCCCTGTTCCTGGGTGGGTAACGTAGCTTCAGGGTGTTGCGCCGGGGACGGAGGCTTTTCCTGCGCCCGCGCCTGGACTCCGCAAGCGAGGAGCATAGCGACAGCGGCCAATCCCCGAAAAACGCTGAACCATCGAGACAAGATTTGCCCTCGGAATACTACGCATCCACTCGGTTTCCATACCGAATCGCTTTTTGCAAAGGCGCACTAGTCTACTGCGGTTTTCCGCCAGCGCAAGTCATTCGATTCGTCTGGCAGCCCGCTTGTTGTATTCGGCCGGAATGGTTTAAGGGGATCTTCGCGATACATTTGGCGGCCCGAGCGCGTCCCCCCGAAGCTAGTTTCACTGCACCCAAAAAGCAACAGCCCCGGCCGGAGCCAGGGCTGTTGGAAACCGATGATTTGATAAGAGGAGGCTTAGTCGCCCGCGACGGCCTCGGCTTGGGGCTTCTCGGCCGCAGCGCCACTGCCATTCCCGTTTCCGTTCGCCGGAGCAATCTGCACCGGCACCGTCGCACCGGGGACAGCCATGCGGATCTGGTCCATGCTGCCGATCTGCACGACGGTCTCCTTGGGCTTCTTGAGGACCAGCTCTTCGTAAATCTTGCGGACCTTGGCTGCTTCCTCCAGCGCCTTCTTGCGGCGAATGCGGTCTTCTTCGGCCGCCGTCAGCGGAATATCGTGCTCGAGGTGACGCACGCGGGCGGCATCTTCCGCGTTGATCTTCAGCGAGTGATCGTACTCGTTGAGGGTCACGCTCTTGCCCTTGGCGTAAATCTCATGCTTGCCGTGCGTCTTGTACCACTGCGCGACCGTGGCGTTCTTGTGCATGTTCTCGATGATTTTCCGCCAGCCCACGCCCGTGTTGTACGCGCAGAAGGAAATTTCGCCCTGCTGCGTGGCGTAGGGGATGATGCACATTTCGGTGCGGCGGAAGTCGTAGTTGAACAGGTCCTGGAACCACATGCCCGCGATGAAGAGCATGTTCCAGGGATCTTCCTGGCGGCGCTTCATGGCGTCTTGGTAGGTGCGCTCCGGGTTTGTACGGCCGTACTTCTTGTCGGAGTCCTTCGAAACCGCCCAGGTCTTGTCGAACTTCTTCCAGATGTCCTTCAAGCGCAGGCTGGGGGGAGCTTGGAACGAGCTGTAGTTCCTCAGCAGAGCCAGCATCATCATGAAGGCGGAAAACTTCTTTCCGCGGGCCGCGTCGGTGATGGACGAAACGTCCTTCACCAGCTGCGGCGCGTTCAGGAAGCGCGAAATGGGCGCCCATTCCTTGGTTTCCTTGTGGATCATCATCGCCGTGCCGACGCCGCAGTTCGGATGGCAACCGCAGGAGAGCGCCCCCCACTGCGCGTCGGGACCGTGCACGAGATCCGCAAAACCCGCGAAGGGCGAGATGAACGATAGCGGGAACCAGTCGCGCGTCGGCTCCACTTTACCCACTTGATTGCTCACGTCCTGCGCCAGATGCGACAGCGTATAGCGCTGGCGCAAGCGGCGTTCCGGGGTAATGTCCTCGTCGCGTCCGGTGAAGGAAACCGGCTGGAACGAGAGGAACGCGATCTTCTTGGGGTTCTCCATCGCGAACTTCACGATGGGGCCCACCTGGTCGTTGTTCACATTGTTGACGATCGTGGTCACCAGCACGATTTCGATGCCGGCTTCGTGCATGTTCTCGATCGCGCGGAGCTTTACGTCGAAAAGGTTGCCCACCTGCCGGTGGCCGTTCGCGTCGTTGCCGATGCCGTCGAATTGCAGGTACGCATAGCGCATGCCCGCTTCGAACGCCTCGCGGCAGAATTCCTTGCTCTTGGCGAACTCGATGCCGTTGGTCGCCGCCTGCACGCTGTTGTAGCCGATCTTGCGCGCGTAGCGGACCGCATCCGTAAATCTCGGATGCATTGTGGGCTCGCCGCCCGAGAACTGCACGGACATCTGGCGCCGCGGCTTGATCTTCAGCGCGTTATCGAGGATTTCCTGAATTTCTTCCCAGTTCAGCTCGTGCACGTACCCAACCTGGTTCGCGTCCATGAAGCAGGGATCGCACATCATGTTGCAGCGGTTGGTCAGGTCGACGGTCAGCACCGCCCCGCGGCCGTGGCGAACCGTGCTCGAACCGTGCTTGTGCAGGTCCTCGTCGTTGTGCGCCGGGATATCGCGGCCGGGGAAGTTCTGCTCGATCCACTGGAGGAACTTTGCGTCCACGGCCATCAGGTCTTCGTATTTGCCGTGGATGGGGCATTCCTTCACCATCCAGACCTGCCCGTCGCGCTCGATGATCTGCGCCTTGATCTCGCCGACTTTCTCGTGGACGAGGTCGGTCCAATCCTTCTTGCCATTGATGATGGCGTCGCGCGCCTCTTTGACGCAGTCGGGGCACAGCGAGTCCGTCGTGCGCGGCCAGCCGAGCGTGGGCTTGGACTTCTCCCAGGATTTCAGCAACGGCTTGTCAGACCATTTCGGCGTGAAGGACGGATTCGGATTGTACTTGTTGAAGAACTGGATGGTGTTGTACGTCACACCGGCCACTTTGCAGAGGGACCAGTCGAAAGTCTTCCAGAGCTTGTTGCTTACTGTGTTGGGCATCTGTTCCTTTCCTCTAAGACTTCACTTGGGATAAATGCCACTTCGGCACGTTGGCGCTGGGATCCCCGGAAATGCATGATCTACGTATGGTACTGGGTCCGTAACCTGTTACAACTACGGATTTTGGGCTGGTTTCCAAATTACGTCCATATGTGTCGCTTGAATGGCGGAATTAGGGGGCTGAATGGCGATTACCGGCACCAAATGGGAACGGCTGCAACCGGGCCTGCCCAAGGGGAACACCGGCGAATGCTACGGCCATGCCTTTCGTACTACGAGTTTTACGGCCCACCGCGACCCGTCAGTCCAGATTGAGAGGCGTGCGCAAAACCCCGATGGCGAAATGCGCCAGGTGCTGAGCATCGTCGTCCAGTTGAATCCAGCGGACGACGCAATGATCTTTCATATACTGCGAGACCTTGGACTCGTGAATGCCCAGATGCTCGGCGAGCCGCTCCTTAAAGCCGGCGTCGGAAAATCCCCGGCTCACTCGAGGGTTCTTGCTGCCCCGCGAGCCGCGGGCCAGGTTCCCCAGGCCCACGCGAAGCGTCTGGCATGCCTCGATGTAATAGGAGGAGATCTGGTCGGAGTCGGACAACAGGAAGACACCCGGGCCTGCGGGCGCCTGATCGGCTTCGTCAAGACGGTGCAGAGGGCTCGAGACAAGGCGGCGTAGCATGGAATCCAGCTGTGCCATCCGGGAAGCGAGCGCCGGGTCGCCGGCGCGGCCATGGGCGGTGCGCTCGGAGGGCAGTTGCGGCGGCCCGACTTCCACCGGAACGCTGCGAACCGGTTCCGGCACGTGCCGCTCGACGCGAGCGGGACGTTCATACGCTGCCGGACGCGGTTCCGGCTGGCGGAACGGCAAAGGCTTGGACGTTTCCGGCGTCACAGGTTGAGCTTCAACGGATTCGGCATAGGCCTTCGTCGGCAATGACGGTGCTGCGGCGCCATCCTTCCGGCGACGGCCGCGGCCTCCGCGACGTCCCCGGCGGCGCTTCTTCCTGGCCGGGTCGCCAAGCGCAGCGGCGGTGGTCGCCGATTGCGCCGTTGCTTCCGGAGAAGCCGAGCCATTCGAGGCATCTTCAGGGATTTCGCCGTACGCGAGCGGGAGCGGTGTTTCTTTTTCAATATTTTTTGATGTGGACTCGGATGCGAACTCGGATGTGGACAGGGAAGACTCCTCGTGTGTGTCAGCTGGATCTGCGGCAGGCTCCGCTTTCGCGGCTGGAATCGGCGCGCCCAGCCGTATAAGCGCCTCTTCTGCCTTCTTCTTCCATTCGGAACGCCGGAAACGCTCGGCTGCAACGGTATACCATTTAATGGCTTCGCTCATGCGTTCAGCCTTCTCTTCGACGGCGCCTAATTCCCATGCCACCATGCCGTCGCGCGTGCGCTGAAAAAGTTCGGAGAGTTTTACGAGTGCGTCCGGGCTGTTTTTCGCCTTGCGGATGCGGGCCTGGATCTGCCGCCAATCAGTCATGTCCAAGCATTGTAGCAGCGGTTCGCCCCGTAGGCCAAACAAGTAAAGGCTGGTAGTGGGTCAGTTTCGGGTTTTCCGGGTGGTCTCAATGGATCGACGCAACACTAGCGCGAAGTTCACTTGGGGAGCCTAGAAAAGCTAAAGTCATTGGCGAGCGTTAAGTCAAACAAGAGACTATCCTGCATAGGTCTAATGGAAGACAAACACGGCAGAGCGGTTCTCTTGCCGGAAGCATAGTCCAATCAATTGCTTGGAGGGTGTTGCATCGACGACTAATCGGTAGTTGACCACGAATTTGTCAGGATTAAAGGCACAAGGCAGTTTGGCTTAATTCTTCGCTTTCTCGATCTAACCGAGCCAGCAGGGTGATGTTCAACCAACGACTTCCGCTATTCCACTTCACCCATCCGCGCAGACTATAACTTTTGACAGTCCCCCTCGCAGCAAACCAACGCTAACCTGAAAGACGGCCACAAGTTCAGGGTCCCTGGTCATAGTTGCAAATCGCTAATTGAAAGCAAAACACACGCAGATTGAATCCACATTCGATGTAAAGAAGGGGAAACGATGATCTCTAGAAAAGGAATGCCCTTCGTTCTCGGACTCGCTTTGTTCGCCGGAACAGTGGTGCCGTATGTTCAGGCCCAAGACTTCAATAAGCAGACCAAAATTAAGTTCAGTCACGCCGTAGAGATCCCGGGGCAGGTTCTGCCAGCCGGGAGTTACACGTTCACTCAGAGCGGGTCGATTGGCGGCCGAACTGTTGTTCAGATTTGGAACGAAGATAAATCGAATCCGATCACCACGGTTCTCGCGATTACGAATTATCGGCTCAAGCCCGCGCGGGAGACGTTTATCGAGTTTCATGAACGCCCAACAGGGTCACCGCAGGCACTGAAAGCGTGGTTCTATCCTAATGACAATTATGGCGTCGAGTTCGTCTATCCAAAACAGGAAGCGCTTCGGATAGCTCAGGCGAATAATGAGGATGTTCCAGCAGAAACCGTCGAACCAACTCCAAATACGCTGAACACGGTTCCGGTGGTCGCAGTCACTCCCGAGCAAAAGGAAGTGCCGATTGAAAAAGCATTTCAGACGACACCAGCCCCTGCCAAGTAGGCAGAACCTGTTGCGGCTGCCAAAGTATTGCCAAGGACAGGAAGCCCAATGCCACTACATGCCTTGCTTGGCAGCCTGTCCCTCGCCATCGGATTCGGCCTGAGGCGATTTTCAACTAAACGTCTGTAAGTGAAACAACTCTCTTTGCGCCGCGCACACCTACAAGACCGTTAAGCAAACTCCACGCCCTTCCTGCTTCCTTGAGCTGGTCCGGGGGTGGACACAATTCTGGGCACGAATTTCCGCAGCGTCTCCTATCCACAGTTCGTGGTGGTAGCGATCGAGAATCCTCTCGAACCACCGTGCGTTGATGGTCACTTCGATACCCACCCGAGCGGGACCTGGAAAGCAAAGGTTATCGGGTTCGAATATACAAATGTCATTGAATCGGAGCTACAACCGCTTCTCTGGAATGATACGGGAGATGGCACGAGAGTGAGGAGTTACAGCCGAATTGGCTCGAATTTAGGGTTGTGGATCCCGATGATCGCCCATGCTTCCCCTAATGTTCGAACCACGTGCAAATTGGGACGTGTGCTCTGTCCCTCAAATTCAAACATCCGCGCCATTCCGAAAATGTGAGGAGAGGCCGCAACGATGACACAAGGGCGGCTAGGTTCCGCCATGACTGGTACAGTCTTTGCCAGCTGGCGGATTTTCTGAGCAGTGACCTCGAGGGAAGCGATCGCCGAAAGATTCGTAATACCGGCGCGGGGGTCCAGCAATGCTGCATACTCTCCGGTCATCCGGTAGAAAGCTGTTGCATCTTCGTCGGTAATTCGCCCCGCACACGTGCCCAGCAGAACGCGGTTGGTAGAATCGTACTCGAGGTGGTAGGCCAACTAGGTTCGAATTCCCAAACTAGGTTTTAATTCCACATAGTCCACTGGTTTTCCCTGTAACCACCGTTGTTAATGCACGAGCCTGCCTTTTATCGGCCCATTTTTAAAAATAGACAACGTGCAGATTAGCGGGGACAGGTTCAAGGTGGACAGCTAGCGAAAAGAAAACGCGAAGCTAGTCTGTATAGATCCCTCTATCTAGTCCGCGAACTAGACGCTCGGCAGAAGTCTTGAATACTTCACAGATGCGGAGCAGGGTCGAAACTGTTATCGGACGGCCAGCTTCGATTTGTTGCCAGTGACGCGCTGAAAAACTAAAAGAAATCATATCCTCTTGCGAGTAGCCATGCTTTCTTCGCAACCTGCGGACTCGTCTCCCCAATGCAAGGAAGAATGCCTTTTGATTCACCACCGTCCGAGAACCTACCTTGCCCCGGGCAAAGGCGGGGCCGGGATTTCCTCTTTTCTGCTGAACAAAAATAATTGCACGGGAAGGAAGACAGTTCGTTGCTCCAGAGCAAATACGGAACCGGTAAGGTTTTTGGTTTGTCGTCTACCGGGAGAACGGTCCCTAGGGAGTTATGTAGCCGTGGTTTCTCGAAGCCTGTGATTGCTCGCAATCAGAGAGGTACTGACTGGCCTGGATTCTGAAGTAAGTCCTGGTGAACGCTGCTCCTGATACCGATGGGCGCTTAACCCGCATCAACTTCCTTGCGTTTTCTGAAGCGAGTAACGCCGCAGGTAATCGGAAACTGACCCGCTGCCAAGGCCTTAGCAGTTTGTTGAAGAAACCAGCTTCGAATGCACTCGGCTCTGAATTTCTGGTTATAGATGAGCTGTTTGGGAGCTGTTAGGTACCGTTCGATTCGACCGGTTACCCGCAGCGGCATCCAT